>JASGMZ010000231.1 GCA_030156305.1 Bacteroidales bacterium
TACAGTAACGAATGTACAGGTTGTAGATGCCGATGGAAATATTTTTGGGCTGCCAGATTATGATATTGAATTTGGAAATACACTTAGCCTAGGAATGAAATATGTTTCAGTAACACTTGATGTTGACAATCCTTTAAATTATTCAGTCAGTTATAACGGAATCAAATTGATCTATGAAGAAGCATTGGACGCTTTTGTCGGTGAAATTCCAGAAGAGACCTTAGAAACATTGAGTCCGGTAATTGAACGGAATTGATTATGATTGCAATCTATGTTATTAAGGGATAGATTGTTATTGTCAGGCCTCAATAGCGGAGAGGATCACATGAGAAATTTACTTTAAGACAGACTAAAATTTAAAATGAGAGAGGTTTGAAAATGAAAAAAACTGTTCAAAGAGGAATAAGTGTGTTTACAACACTTATTTTGCTCGCTAGCTTTGTTCCGTTAGGAGTAATGGCTGAAAGTCAGATCAGCAGTGATGAAAATAGTAACATAAAATCATACGCAATTAGTGCAGAATATGAATATGTTGACATTGCCGATGGGGTCAGAATTACAAATTATGTTGGGACAGATGAAGAGGTAGTCATACCGGAAACATTGGATGGCAAAAAAGTTTTAGAGATTGGTGATGAAGCTTTTTATGACAATCGCATTTGTACAAATATAACCGTTCCCGATTCGGTTACCAGTATCGGGAGCATGACTTTTAGATATTGCAGCAATTTAAAAAATATAACCATTCCTGATTCGGTTACGGAGATTGGCTACGCTGCTTTTTCCTACTGCAGCAGGCTGACAAATGTAACGATTCCCGATTCGCTGACGAATATTGAATACTCTGCCTTTTCCTATTGCAGCAGTTTATCATCGGTTTACATACCAGGTTCAGTTAAGAGTATTGGTTATGCTGCTTTTTCATATTGCTATAATTTAGCACAAGTAAATTTGTCAGATTCGGTTGTTACGAATATTGACAGTTATGCTTTTAGTTATTGTCGAAGCTTAAAAAACATTTCGATTCCTGATTCCGTTACCGATGTTGGCTACGGTGCTTTTATCGGCTGTTCCGACCTGGATTCAATCCAGTTCAACTCAGCTTATACAGGGATCGGCGATGCAATTCCCACGACAACAACAATTGTTGGTTATGAACCCTCTACGGCTAAAGACTATGCTGATACAAATGGAAATCCCTTTGAATTAATTGGAGGAAGCGAAACTGATGAGAATTCGACCGATGATGAATCAACTTCGGGATCTGGTATTATTTCCTTTTTGGTAAAAGATATTTATGGTAATTATTTAGAATATGATAGTGACCTGCTTAATTTGTCATATTTAGTTTATCAGATTAATCCGACAGATAGTCGGGCAGATATGTATCGTCATTTTAAAGCAGTTACGGACAATGGCGGGAATGTAATTGGGGTAAAAAACAGCCAGAGTGAGTACATTGACTATAATGCGATGATTTCTGCCTATCTGGTCGCGCAACTTTCCGGAACGTCGTTTGATGTGGACGCATACCTTGTTTCTAACAAAGCTGTAATGCTATCTGAAACTGTAACGAATGTACAGGTTATTGATGCAGATGGTAATGGTGCGAGTTCTTCGGCTTATCAAATTACATTTTATCCAACAGTTTACCTGGGAATGAAAAATGTTGTAGTGATTTTAAATGTTAGTAATCCATCGGCATATTCGGTTTCTTATGGTGGTGTAGCATTGACTTACGAATCAGCAGTAGGTGGTTTTAGGGCTGAAATATCGAAAGATTTCTCAGAAACATTGAAGCCGGTAATTAGTAAGAATTAAAAGATGTTCTTTTAACACAGTCTAACCGGATAAAGGTTAGACTGTTGCTATACTTTTGATATTCAGCCAAAGCACTATATACTTTTCAGCAAGAAAAATTAATACTGGATTATTCGAAAAAATTTGATTATAATATATTTGATAGAAAATTTTATATGCTATTGGCAAAATTATCGGAAGATGATGATGCAAAACGATAGGAATTTAACCAATAAGGAAAATTAGCCAGTTGCATTTACAGGTATGAATTTCATATCTGTTTTTTTATTAGAATATCAATTTTAAATAAGACTAGTTGCTAATAAAAAAAGAATAATACGGTAGGATGCAATCGAATCTGTTTAAGTTTCAAAGAATGGTTTTATGACGACTTAATTTTGTAACCAGGATCGGAATATCACATATTAAAATTTAGTAAGAGAGGTGTATGATGAAAAAACGTTTATTTAAAAACTTGAATTGCTTTGCCCTGGTAACACTCGCCATTTTTTTGTTTTTTTCGGCAAATGTACTTGCTCAAAATGAAATAATGAATAGTGGTTCAGACGATGTAAAAACGAGCAGTATATCAGCTGAGGAGATTACACGTTCAATGGCGACAAGTTCTGATGGCATTATAATTGATGCTGGCGGAACAATCACTGGCTATACGGGAACAGATCAGGATGTCGAAATCCCAGATACTATAAATGGCATAAGAGTTTTGGGGATTGGAGATTTTGCTTTTTTACGAGCCAGTATAGCGACCATTGAATTGCCGAATTCTATCATTAATATTGGAAAGTATGCTTTTGCCGATTGCACTAATTTAACAACAATTGAGTTATCTGACTCGATTACAAGTATTGGAGAGAATGCTTTTTTAGGTTGTTCAAGATTAACCTCTATTGATATTCCCAATTCGGTCAGTAGTATTGGTTATCGTGCTTTCTCCGGGTGTAGTAGTTTAAAAAGCATTGATCTTCCATCATCGGTAAATTATATTGGGGAAAGAGCTTTTGCTGATTGCTCGAGCATGAATACTATACGAATCCATTCAGCATACACAAACATATATCAAAGTACAACCACACTTCCTACTTTCACTACAATAGTTGGATATGATCCTTCGACAGCTAAAGATTATGCTAAAAAATATGATCGTACCTTTATACTAATTGGCGAAGAACCAGAGGAAGATCCAGAAGATCCTGAAGATCCTGAAGATCCGACATATGATTCGACAAACACTAGAATGACGACGTTTTTATTACAGGATGTGTATGGTAACTTTTATGAATATGATAAGGAATTGATTAATCTATCCTACTTGGTCTATCAGATAAATCCTACGAATGCGAAGGCAGATATGTATCGTCATTTTGCTGTGCTTTTAGATAAAGGGGGAAAAGTAATAGGTATAAAAGACAGTGAAAAAGGATATATGGATTATGATGCCCTGCTTACTGCTTATTTATTAGCCCAGCTTTCAGGAAAATCTTTTGCAGTAGATTCATATCTTGAATCAGATGATGCAGAAAGTCTCGGTGTAGAAGTAACAGACCTAAAATATGTTAATAAATATGGAGATGTTTCCGAAATTCCGCTTTATTCAATAGAATTTTCAGAATCTCCTCTCATCATGGAACGAAAAATGGTTAAGATTACATTAAAGACTGATAATCCTAAAAACTATACAGTTAGTTATAATGGAATCGAATTGACTTATGATGAATCTTTGGGATATTTCTGGGCTGAAATTTCGAGTGAAACGTCAGAAACACTGCTTCCGTTAATTGAACCTGTGCCAGTGGTTGTATAGGAAGAGTAGGTAGCATATCAACTCATAAATTAAGCAAAACAAAAATTGGCATTGAAAAGATATTAGCTTGAGTAGTGGTAGTCATCCTAATGTAGAACTTTGACGCTTATGACAATCCTTACACGCATGTGCGGCGGGAAGCGTTAATGCTCAATTTATATTAAGTTTAGGAGCGGCAAATGGCCGGAATCAGCCGCCATATTGAACCTGATTCCGGCCATTCTCCTTGGCCTGGTATAAGGCCGTATCCGCATCCTGAATAAATTTTTCGGTACTTGTATCCAGCGATGGTATGGTGCTGGAAACCCCCATACTGACTGTCACACAGTCATTTACCAGCGATTGGCAATGAGGAATAGCTTTTTCTTCGATTTGGATGAGTAACATGTTGGCGGTTTTAAGAGCTTCTTCTTTGCTTGTTTCGGGTAGTAGAATGATAAATTCTTCACCCCCGTAACGAAAGGCCATATCGGTGGATCGCAATGAAATAGGATGACGGTGCCTTAAGCAGCGATGCCATTCGATCTCGATACTTTCATTGTATTGTCGTCGATTCCACAGTCCGGTTAAAGGATCTCGTAGTGATAGCTTTTCCAGTGCCAGTTTTTGCTCTTCAATCTTTTGTTTGGAAAGCCATAGGTCATGGGTGCGCTCATTGACCAGTTCATCAAGATTGGCGTTAATGCGGGTCAGTTCAGTGGCCATTTCAGATTTTTTAACTAATGAATCGGAGTATCTTTTGGCTAATACCAGCGAATAACTG
Source organism: Bacteroidales bacterium (assembly GCA_030156305.1). Classification (GTDB taxonomy): domain Bacteria; phylum Bacteroidota; class Bacteroidia; order Bacteroidales; family UBA12077; genus UBA12077. The sequence goes on from JASGMZ010000231.1 coordinate 4,386, forward strand.
AGGACAAAAACCAGCTGTCCCATAGAACTGTTGGTTTCATTTTGAAATATACTTTTTAAAAATGGCGGCCAAAAGGGACTGTTGGCCAGCACGCTAACCGAAACAATATCCAGAATACTGGTGAAAAGAAGCATTGAACCGCCAAAAATAATCAGCAGATTATCATTCGTGTCAGAATTTTTTAGGACAATGACAAAGCGTGTTAGCACATAAAGGATCAGAAAGACGCAGTAAAGCTGAAAGATCGAATTAACAGGGGAAAAGATTTGCGGTGGAATGACTAAAATGATCAGTGCATAAATAATGGCAAGCGCTTTTGTCAGCTTGATGACTTTCTGATGAAAATGGACAGGCAGGACACGTTCAAGAAACAGTAGCACCAGGGGCGGACTTAGATAAAATAGCAGCGACTGGAACTTTCGGGCAATTACAAAATCAAGATCTGTAAACAGGCTGTAATAATAGGAGGCACCAACCATTGTGGTGCGAAGAGCAATCAGGACACAGAATAGACCGAAATAGAGAGCAGCCAAATCTTTTTTGCGAAAGAAAAAAAGCGCCAGATGATAAAAACCCATAATTAAAAGCGCACCAAAAAGAAAGAGTGATAAAGCCAACTCCTGTTCGCGTGACCGAAGAATCTGGTTGGCATTACCAATTTCTAAGGGGCTGAGCATGCCACCGCTAGACATGTAAAAATTGGTGACCTGTAGGGTGATCTGATTTTCCCCCTTGAGCACATCAAAAAAAGCGATTTGGGGCTGGTACTGGGCAATCATACTGTCACGGCTTGTTCCCAGCTGACCAGCGGAGGCCACCAAGGTATCGTTGATATATAGCTTATAAGCGGTACGAACCTTGGGAATGTTAATCCCTAAAACGCCGCTTTCAGGGCTTGAAAAACTTAAATGATAGGTTGCCACTCCTGATCCGGGGATTTTGTTGCCATCGATGACATACTTATTCCAGGAAGAGGGGAAATAAAAACTGCCGCTTTCTTGGCCTTGGCTGATTTCGTCCGGTTCCAAAAGCTGATTCCAATAGAAATCCCACTCGCCTGTTAAAGGGATAATGGTAGAAAAGAGATCACTCTCGGTGAGATCAAGCATGCCATTTTCAGCTTCAGCAGGATTTGCCGCCATGACAGATGGACTGAAAGAAGTGATCAAAATCGGGGATAAGATAAACAAAATTAATAGTAGTTTTTTCATAACGGTAGTTGTCAAGATAGTTGGCAGTTTTTCTTAAATTAACCGATTGATTTATTGGTTGTATTCTCTTCATCTTTTTCTGGATTTAACCAGACTTCATC
>JASGMZ010000022.1 GCA_030156305.1 Bacteroidales bacterium
TTCAAGTTTCGTTATATAATCATTCCCTTGTGTGTGCGTTAGCTCATGGATGTTTCATTTGATATTCGATATTTATCATTTAATTATATTGGCTCTATTTAAAACAAAAATACCTGGAATGCTCAGCATTGGAATCATAATGTAGTGAACTCTTTTTCATATATTTGAGAATAACAAATTTTTTTAACACCAACTTTATTAAATAGAGCTAATCAGAATAAGTTAAACGCAAGGTAAATAAAATTTCTTTTTTACCTTTGCACCGAATTTTTATGCTTTGAATATGGAAGAAGGATTTGATAGTAGTATTGTTTATACTAAAGATGTTACTGAATTTGTTACCGTTGCGGCTGAATATTGCAAATTTGTTGAAAACACTTATCGGTTCAGTAAACGCGATTTTTTAAATAAAGCACATAAAATATTGCCATTACTTTATTTAAAAGCTTCATTACTTCCTAAATTTCAATCTGTTTTCGACGATGATAATGAGAAGTTCGTATCCGAAGAAGAATGGGATTTTATTCACGACTCGATAAAAAATAAATTGGGCTATCATGATGAGTATCGCGAAGTTTTTGACCCGTTAACACACGAACAGGTTGAACAAAGTTCGGCTTCAATAGCCGATAATCTGGCCGATATTTATCAGGATATTAAAAATTTTATCTCGCTATATCATGTTGGTAGCGAAGAAATTATGAATGATGCATTGTGGGAATGTCAGGTAAACTTTGAAGAGTTTTGGGGCCAAAAACTGGTAAATGCGTTAAAGGCGATCCACACCGTTTTTTATAGTGGTGATAGTCTCGATGATGTTGATACTCCGGAAGAAAATAAAAATCCTGACGACATCAATACAGATGACTGGATTATTTCTAAACGCCAAAAAGATTACAATAACGAAGATTAGAATGTTTAAAAATAATATTACCCATAGTGAAATTAATGAATTGCCTCTTTATCAGTTTGATGGGGGTGTTTTTGTCATTGATACATTTGAAAAACTAGATTATTATTTACCTTTAATTCAGGAACAAGAAATTTTGGGTTTCGATACCGAAACAAAACCCGCTTTTAAAAAAGGCGTAATTAATCAGGTTTCCTTGTTACAACTAGCCTCTTTACATGAAGCTTTCTTAATCAGAATAAATAAAATAGGATTACCAAAGGAAATTATCGATATTTTATCTAATAAAGAGGTTAAAAAAATTGGCCTGGCTATAAAGGATGATATAAAAGCCTTAAGAGAAATACAGGATTTTGAATTTCAGAGCTTTATTGATTTACAAGATTTTGTTAAGTATTTTAATATTGAAAGTCAGAGTTTAAAAAAGATTGCGGGTATTGTATTACATAAACGTATTTCAAAATCAAAGCAAGTATCCAATTGGGACAAAGAAGAGCTTTCCGAAGGCCAATTGCTTTATGCTGCTACTGATGCGTGGGCTTGTTTACAAATCTATAAAACGTTAAATCAGGTAATTTAAATTTTCCATGGACTATCCAAAAGTGATTTTAAAATCAGGAAAAGATCAATCGCCACGCAGGTATCATCCGTGGATTTTTTCTGGCGCAATAAAGAAAATTATTGGTAATGTTAATGAAGGCGACCTGGTAAAGGTAACCGATAATAAAGATGAGTTTTTAGCTATTGGACACTATCAAATTGGCTCTATTGCTGTTCGAATTATTTCTTTTGAACCGGTAGATATCAATTTTGATTTTTGGAAAACGAAAATTAAAAATGCTTATAACCTTAGGAAAAGCCTAAACTTAATAAATAACGAGAACAATAATGTATATCGATTAGTACATGCAGAAGGGGATGGTTTGCCCGGATTAATCATTGATTTTTACAATGGTACAGCAGTTCTGCAAATGCATTCTATTGGAATGTATCAGAATAAAGAATCTTTTGTTAAAATACTTCAGGAAATTTATGGTGATCAATTGCATGCCGTGTATAATAAAAGCGAATCAACGATTCCCTATAAATCGGATATTGAGGCTAAAAACGAATACCTTTTGGGTAAACCCGAAAGTATGGTAGTTCTTGAATATGGGAATAAATTTAAAATAAATTGGGAAGAAGGGCAAAAAACCGGTTTTTTTATTGATCAGCGTGAAAACAGAAAACTTGTCCAGGAATATTCGAAAGATCGAGCGGTTTTAAATGTATTTGGATATACCGGTGGATTTTCTGTTTATGCCATGAAAGGCGGAGCAACGCTGATCCATTCAGTCGATAGCTCGGCTAAAGCCATTGATTTAACCAACGAAAATATTGCATTAAATTTTGAATCAACCAATCGGCACGAAGCTTTTGCTGTGGATGCATTTGAGTTTTTAGAAAAAGCAGATCAAAAATATGATCTTATTATCCTTGATCCTCCTGCCTTTGCCAAACATCATAATGTTTTACATAATGCACTACAAGGGTATAAAAGACTTAATGCAAAAGCCATTGAGAAAATTAAACCTGGAGGACTATTGTTTACCTTTTCATGTTCGCAAGTCGTTAGTAGAGAAAATTTCAGAAAATCAGTTTTTGCTGCTGCAGCCAATACCGGAAGAAATGTAAGAATATTACATCAGCTGACTCAACCATCCGATCACCCTGTAAATATCTATCACCCAGAAGGAGAGTATTTGAAAGGGCTGGTTGTATATATTGAATAAAAAGTATAAATTTGATATGTTGAAAAATCTAACCTTTTATTACTTAACGCTAATATGAAAAAACGAACGATTCTAATTTTTATCCTGCTTATCTTCGTAAAATTTAATTTTGCTCAATATATTTTTCCAGTATCTGAATTTAGAGATAGTCAACGACATATTGAATTATCCAATTTTGCTGTTAAAGATACTGTATTATTTCTTCCATTGGGAGAAGCCGGGTTGCATATTTATAATATTTCTGATTTTGAAAAATTTGATCTATTGTCAACTTATGAAGAGTTTGAAAGACGATCAAGAAAAAAAGTTTATGGAACAGCATATTGCGTTGAAGTTATTGATAATAAAGCCTTTCTTTCATACGGTGAACTGGGATTAAAAATTTTAAATATTTCCGATCCTACTTTACCTTTTGTTTTAGGAACATATTATCGACATCAGGATGTTTATTTTACTAAAGTTTACGAAAATTATGCCTTTTTGGGATATATAAATATGGGGCTCGAGATTGTTGATTTTAGCAATATGGATGATATAATAATGGTTTCCAGAAATAATGTAAAAGATTTTACCGTAAAAGATATTGAGATTCATCCACCTTATGTAATTATTGTTGGAGGCCGAAGAGGGGTAAGAATTTTTAAATTTAAAGAACCCATAACTTCTTTTAAACAAGCTGAATTTCCAAAAGATTTCTTAACCGAGGCACAAGCAAATGAACTTATTATTAAGGATAAAATTGGATATATGGCCAATGATTTTGGCGGATTGGTGGTTCTAAATATGGGATTGCCTTTATATCCTTTAAGTGTAAATGAGATTAAAACGATGGGTAGAGCCAAAGATTTATTAATTCAGGATAAATATTTATATGTTGCAACAGATAAAGGGATAGAAGTTTTTGATATTAGAGAACCTGAAAAACCAGTGAAGATTTTTGAACATGCTACAAAAAGAAAAGAGTATAAGTTTTTACAAATGCAAGGCCATTATTTATTTGCTCTATTCAAGAGTGGTAGAAGAGATTTTGGGATTGAAATATTTCAGGTGGAATAGCTAACTTTTAATTTCTTTATGCCATGTAAGTTGTTCTTCCGAATCTTTTATAATTTTATGATTATCTAACAACCATTGAATTACTTTAATACTTTTATCTTTATTAAAGGATAACATCGAAACCAAATCATCAAGCAATATCGTTTGTTTATTTAGCTTTTCCTTAATACTCTCTAATATTAAATCAAATTCATATTTACTTAGATCCAGTTCGTTTCTACGGGTACAAATATCACAAACACCACATCGATCGGGATTACTCTCGCCAAAATAGGATAATAAAAGTTGGCTTCGACATTTATTATTCGATGAAGCATAATGTAAGACAGCATTTAAGCGCTCAATAAACCTTTTTTTCCGGAAATCATAGTTTTCTTTTGACAGGTGAAGTGATTTGTCATCCAATCGCTCTTCGGTAAAAACGATAAACGGGTTACTTTTCTTTGGGATATAATTTAAGATTCCTAAATTATTTAATTTATTTAAATAGTTATAAACTGTTTCTATATTGGTATTTGCCTTTTTTGCTAACGAAGTTTCATCAATATTCACATAGTCAGAAAATAATCCGGTATAAGCTCTTAGTATGAGTTTTATAAATCCATCGAACTTAGCATTGGCAATTTGGAATTTATAAAGATCATCTCTTCCTACTAAAAAATGAATTTTGGATGAATTATAAAGTTCGTCGGTAATTTCAATATAACCTTCACGCTGTAAAAATTTTAATGCACTGTGTATTTTAAGGATGCTGAAATTATATTTTTGGGCAAAATTTGAAATAATAAAATCATAGGCCTGATTTTTACCGCTGCCATAAGCAATTTGGAAAAAATTACCCAATGCCTGATAGATGGTTTTTATTTCTTTAAGTTCAGGGAAATTAGTTTCAATTCTTTGTTCTGCTTTTACCTTATCCGAATTATTATATAAAAGTACAGCATACGCTTTTTTCCCGTCTCGGCCAGCCCGGCCGGCTTCCTGGAAATAAGCTTCGATACTATCTGGCAAATCGATATGAATAACAAATCGTACATCTGGTTTATCAATGCCCATTCCGAAAGCATTAGTTGCAACCATTACTCTCGTTTTGCCTACTTTCCACTGATCCTGTTTATTACTTCTGTCTTCGTGTTTTAACCCGGCATGATAATAATCGGCAGATATTTTAGCCTTTTGAAGCATTAAGGCTATTTCCCGGGTTTTTTTTCTGTTTCGTGCATAAATAATCCCACTGCCCTTCACATTATTTAGTGTTTCGATTAAATAATGCTGTTTATCTTCTACCTCCCGCACAAGATAAACCAGATTCTTACGCTCAAAGCTTTTACGAAAAACATTTTTTTTTACAAACTTTAACTTCTCTTGAATATCGTCAACAACTTTTGTTGTAGCTGTCGCTGTAAGTGCTAAAAAAGGAACATCGGGGACTAATTCACGTAAATCAGCTATTTTTAGATATGAAGGGCGAAAATCATATCCCCATTCCGAAATACAGTGTGCCTCATCAATGGCAATTAAGTTTACCTGCATGTATTTAACGCGGGTTTTAAAAAGCTCGGTATTTATTCGCTCAGGCGAGATGTAAAGAAATTTCACTCCACCATAAATACAATTATCCAAAGCGATATCTATTTCATTTTTTGTCATCCCCGAATAAATGGCAATGGCTTTAATATCTTTTTTTTGCAGATTTTCTACCTGGTCTTTCATTAGCGCAATAAGCGGAGTAATTACAATACAAATACCATCCTGAGCCATTGAGGGAACCTGGAAAGTAATAGATTTGCCCCCTCCGGTTGGCATTAGGGCTAAGGTATCTTTGCCATCCATTACCGAGCGGATAATATCCTCCTGCAACGGCCTGAATTTGGAATAACCCCAGTATTTAATCAGTATTTGTTCATACTTGTTTATCATACCATAAAGATGATATTTATAGGTAAATGAATATCTTAAAAAAAGTTAAAAAAATCAAATCTATGGATATTATCATATTTTCAACCGATATTTTGCTAATTTTTTGTAATTTGGCACAATTTTAAAACTACAAAAAAATCATAAAAAAATGTCATTTTTACAAGATAAAGTTGCATTTGAAGGACTTACGTTTGATGATGTATTATTGATTCCTCAATATTCGGAAGTATTACCCCGCGAAGTGGATGTTTCTTCACAATTTTCGCGCAATATTAGGTTAAATGTTCCCATTGTCTCCGCAGCAATGGATACGGTTACTGAAGCCGACATGGCTATTGCTATTGCACGTTTAGGAGGGATAGGTGTTATACATAAAAATATGAGTATCGAAGAGCAGGCGAAACACGTAAAAACGGTTAAACGTGCCGAAAATGGGATGATATATGATCCTATAACCATTCATAGTGATGATACTGTTGCCGATGCATTAAATCTGATGAAAGAATATAAAATTGGCGGTATTCCTGTGGTTAACAATGAAAAAATTTTGGTTGGCATTGTCACTAATCGTGATTTGCGGTTTGAAAAAAAAATGTCTAAAAAGATTGCGGATGTAATGACCAAAGATAAAATTATTACAACCCATCAATCTATTGATCTTGAAAAAGCAACTGATATCCTGCAGCGCCATAAAATTGAAAAACTTCCTGTTGTGGATGATAACAATAAGTTGATTGGTTTATTAACGTATAAAGATATAACAAAGGTTAAAGATAACCCATTGGCCTGTAAGGACAAACAAGGCCGGTTACGTGTTGCAGCTGGTGTAGGCGTAACATCTGATACGCATCAACGCGTTGAAGCATTGGTAAATGCCGGGGTAGATGCTGTGGTAATTGATACTGCACATGGCCACTCAAAAGGAGTAATTGAAATGCTGAAATCGGTAAAAGCAAACTTTTCTACTATTGATGTTGTGGTTGGGAATATTGGTACATCCGAAGCAGCCAAATCCCTTGTTGATGCTGGAGCCGATGCAGTAAAGGTCGGTATCGGGCCGGGATCAATTTGTACAACTCGTGTAATTGCAGGGGTTGGATTACCTCAACTTACCGCTATTTACGAAGTAGCAAAAGCTCTTAAAGGAACTGATATTCCTTTAATTGGTGATGGTGGATTACGCTATTCGGGTGATATCGTTAAAGCTATTGCAGCAGGAGCCCACACAGTGATGGCGGGTTCATTATTTGCCGGTGTTGAAGAATCTCCTGGTGAAACGATTATATATAACGGACGAAAATTCAAATCTTATCGCGGAATGGGATCTATTGAAGCCATGCAACAAGGATCAAAAGATCGTTATTTCCAGGATGTAGAAGATGATATCAATAAATTAGTGCCTGAAGGAATTGCTGCTCGCGTACCTTTTAAAGGAAACCTCTCAGAAGTTATATACCAGTTGGTTGGTGGATTAAGAGCTGGAATGGGGTATTGTGGAGCTAAAGATATCCAAACATTAATGCAATCGAAATTTGTGCGTATTACGGGGGCAGGAGTTACCGAAAGCCATCCCCACGATGTGTCTATTACACGCGAAGCACCTAATTATAGCCGACAGATGTAAATTTTATTATAAAATTTTATCTAATGAAACATTCACGCACTGAAGTTCACAAAAATGGAATGAATATAACTAAGAATGGTATCAGACGTTATGTAAATAATTTATAATTAATACGCTGAGTTATGCAAAGAGAGTAAAAGAACCGCAAAGATTTCTTAGCAAAACTTTGTTAATCCTGGCGGCCCTCTGCGTAAAGAAATATTCAGTTAATGATATGCTAGAAAACAAAGAAATAAAAATATGAAACATCCATGCACTGAAGTTCACAAAAGGGAATGAATATAACATGGATGTTCCACAATACTAATTAATTAACTAAAAATATATTCGTGTGAAAAAAATAGCTGGTTTATTAATCATTTTATTTTTCTGTTTTTTTGCCAACGCTCAAAAACAGAATAGTGAAGTTTTAGTTGAAATTGATAACGAGATTATTACAAAAGATGAGTTTTTAAGATTCTATGAAAAAAATAAGATTAACCTGACAACCGGTGAAACTATTCCTGTTGATGAGTATCTTGAGTTGTTTATTAATTTTAAACTTAAAGTGCTCGAAGCTAAAAACCAGGGATTAGACACTTCTCGAAATTTTCAATCAGAGTTTGAAGGATATAAAAAACAATTGGCAAAGCCTTACTTACTTGATTCTGCAACGATAGATAAATTAGTAAAAGAAGCTTATCATAGAATGCAATATAAAGTAAGAGCAAGCCATATTTTAGTTAGGGTAAAAGAAAATGCTTCACCTGAAGATACCGCATTTGCCTATAAAAAAGCGGTAAAAATACAAAACAGAATTTTTCGTGGTGAGCCATTTCCTGTTGTTGCTAAAGGAGCCTCAGATGACCCATCGGTAAAAAATAATGCCGGGGATTTAGGTTATTTTACTGTTTTTCAAATGGTATATCCTTTCGAGAATGCTGTGTATTCTATGAAAGTAGGAGAAATTAAAGGGCCTGTTCGGACACGTTTTGGATATCATATTATTCAATTAACCGATAAGAAAAAAGCAAGAGGGGAAGTTAAAGTTGCACACATTATGCTTGCCGATTCTAAAAACAGAACTACAGTAAATTCAAATCAAAATAAAGAATTAATATATCAATTATATCATCGATTAAAACAAGGAGAGGATTTTGCCGAAATAGCAAAAGAATATTCTGACGACAAAGGCTCTGCTGCAAATGGAGGAGAATTACCCTGGTTTACTGTTGGACAAATGGTTGAAGAGTTTGAGCGTGCAGCTTTTGCACTTAAAAACAATGGTGATATTTCAAAACCTGTTAAAACAAATTATGGTTGGCATATCATTAAGCGGATTGACAGAAATGAGCCAAAACCACTGGAAGAGATAAAGGATGATTTAAGAAGAAAAGTTATTAACGGCCATCGTTCGCTCAAGGCACAAAAAGCATTAATCGAAAAATTGAAAAAAGAATATCAGTTTATTGAAAAAAGATCAAACTTACCTGTATTTTATGATTCAACAGAAAATATCATGAAATACAATGAGTCCTATTTTAAATCGAAAGATAAACAGCATAACACTCTTTTTATTTTAAACAATAAAAAAGTAACTGTAAATGATTTTGAAAATTTTATACATAACAAGAAACCACAAAATATAACTCCAAATCATTATTATGATCTCTATAATAACTTTGTAGATAACTATATTCTTGAATTTGAAGAATCAAGATTAGCCGATAAGTATCCGGAATATAAATATTTATTAAAGGAATATTATGAAGGGATGTTATTATTTGAATTAATGGATAAAGAAGTTTGGTCCAAAGCATTATCCGATTCAATAGGATTAAAAAAATATTATAGTAATCATAAAGATAATTATAAGTGGAATGAAAGATGGCAAGGAAGTATATATTTTTGTAAAACCGAAAATGTATATCAAAAGGTAAAAAAGGATATCAATAAACGTAGGCTTTTTAGCAAAAAACTTACCAACGAGGAATTATTGGAAAAGTATAATAATGAAAATGAAGTACTTAAAATTGAAGAAGGAATTTTTAACCAGGGTGATAATAGTATTATTGACGAAATGGTTTGGAATAACCCTTCTAAGGAGAATGACAATTTGTTCATTCTAATTAAAGGAGAGAAATTAAAACCTACGATAAAACCATTTAGCGAAGCTAAAGGAGATGTAATTTCCGATTATCAAGAATATTTGGAAAAAGAGTGGATAAAAACTTTGAGAGATAAATACAATATCCGCATTAATAATCAGGTTTTATCTACATTAAAATAAACAATTATAAATACAGCAATTAAGATGTATAAATTTAAATTACCATTAATTATAAGTTTAATTTTATTTTCTTTATTTCTTGGATGTAATCAGGAAAAAGAGCATGAAAATGATAAACCACTGGCTCGGGTACATGATAAATATTTGTACGAGTCGGATTTAAAGCAATTGTTTCCATCAAATATTTCACAAGAAGATAGTGTTACGCTGGTCAAAAACTATATTAACGATTGGATAAAAAAACAGTTAATGCTTCAAAAAGCAGAAGAAAACCTTCCAGCCGAAAGTAAAGATATTGAAAAACAAATAGAGGATTACCGTTCTTCTTTATTAATCTTTAAGTATAGACAGGAGTTAATAAAACAAAAAATTGATACTGTAATTACTCAACAAGAAATTGAATCATATTATAATGAATATTCAGCTAATTTTATTCTCAATCATAATATTGTTAAAGCCTTATATCTAAAAATTTCAAAAGAATCCCCGGAAATAAATAATGTAAAAAAATGGTATAAATCAGATAATGCCGGAGATTTATCTAAACTCGAAGATTATTGTTACCAGTATGCTACTAAATTCGATAATTTTAATAATGAATGGATTTCATTTAGTAATTTATTAAGCGAATTGCCCTTAAATATTGACGATGAAGAACGTTATTTACGTTATAATAAATATATTGAAACTGAAGACTCTTTGTTTAATTATTTTGTAAAAATTAATGATTTTGCCCTTAAAAGTTCTATTCAACCCATTGAATATGCAAAACCAAAAATTAAAACCATCATACTAAATAAAAGAAAATTTTCCTTTTTTGAAGAACTGGAAAATAATATTTATAATAATGCCTTAAACCGTAACGAATTTATAATCTATTAAAATTAATATGAAGATGACATTTTATAATAAACTTTTTATATCCGCAACGTTAATCCTTTTAACATTTAATTTATCTGCCCAGGAACAATTTATTGCTGATAGAGTAATTGCTAATGTAGGGGATAAAATTATTTTGCAATCAGATGTTGAAAATCAGGTAATACAGCTAAAAGCCCAGGGCTATCAAGGCCGGGGAGATATTAAATGCGAGGTTTTCGAAGAATTGTTAGTACAAAAATTATTATTAATTCAGGCCGAGCTGGATAGTATTGAGATTGGCATGAATCAGGTTGAGGGGGAATTAGAAAACAGGCTTAATTATTTTATTCGCCAAATTGGATCACAGGAGAAATTAGAAGAGTTTTATAATAAATCGATGATTGAAATAAAAGAAGATTTTCGTCCCTTAATTCGCGAACAGCTTTTGACACAAACAATGCAAAGAAATTTGGTTATAGGTGTAAAAGTTTCACCCAAAGAGGTTGAAGCATTTTATAAAAAATTACCTAAAGATAGTATCCCAATGGTAAATACCCAATACCAGATTAATCAAATAGCCGTTTATCCACCAGAAGATGAGATATCAAGAGCCGAAGCCCGCGAGAAACTTTTAAATATCCGTGAGCGAATTATCAATGGAGAACGGTTTTCTACCTTAGCGGTTCTTTATTCCGAAGATCCCGGATCAGCCCGTAGAGGTGGTGAACTGGGGTTTAGAACACGTGATGAACTGGATCCGGAGTTCGCCAAAGCTGCTTTCAGGCTTACCGACGATGGCGGTGTATCGCGTATTGTTGAATCCGAATATGGCTTTCATATTATTCAGTTAATTTCTAAACAAGGGAATCAAGTTAATGTGCGGCATATATTAATTACTCCTAAAGTGGATATTCAGCAAAAAATTAAAGCAAAAAATAAACTCGACAGTATTGCTAACCTTATAAGAAATGATAGTATAACATTTGCCAATGCTGCCCTTAGATTTTCTGAGGATGAGCAATCAAGGCTTAACGATGGCTTAATGGTTAATCCTATGAATTCTTCAACAAGATTTGAGCTGGAAGAATTGCCTAAAGCTGAATATAATATCGTTAAAGATTTAGCAATGGGTGAAATTTCTGAGCCTTTTGAAACTATTGATGATAAAGGAAAACCAATTTTTAAGATTATAAAAATTGCAAAAAAGATTGATGCACATAAAGCCAATTTAAAAGAGGATTATGAGATGATTGAGGAAATCGCTGTGATGCAAAAACAACAACAAAAATTTGAAGAATGGCTTAAAGAGAGCAAAAAGAAAACCTATATCCATATCGACGATTCTTTTATAAACTGTAAGTTTTTAAAAAATGGATGGATAAAACAATAAATCGAATTTTAATTCATGCATAAACGAGTTATACAATTTGCATTTTCAAGCCTTTTCTCCTGGCTAATATTTACTTCTACTCTTTTTGCACAGGAAAAGGAGCAAATAAAAATTCTTAATTCTAATTCACTGGAATACACTAAGGGTGTTGGTGAGGGAGTACGTCGTTTTATTGGCGATGTGATTTTTGAACATAATGATGCCACAATGTACTGTGATAGTGCTTATTTATTTAGCAAACAAAATATTATACATGCCTATAATAATGTTCACATAGACAGTGGTGATACGTTGCATTTATATGGTGATTTTATGAGATATAACGGGAATAACAATGTTGGGAAGGTTCGGCGTAATGTTATATTAAAAGATGAAAATGCCACACTCACCACTGACTCTCTAGACTTTAATACAGAAACAAGTGTTGCCTATTATTTTGAAGGTGCAAAAATTGTTGACAAAGAAAAGAATACATTAGAGAGTATTATTGGTTACTACTATGGCAGTAATAATTTATTTGTATTTAAAGATAGTGTTATTGTTAAAACACCAGATTATACCATTTATACCGATACCCTTGAATATAATACTGAAACAGAGATTGCTTATTTCTTAGGGCCTACTAATATATATAATGAAGAGAATCATTTGTATGCCGAAAATGGATGGTATAAAATTCCCGAAAAAAAGTTTCAATTTAATCAAAATGCAAGGTATCAAAATAAAGAAAAAATATTAATGGGCGACAGCCTATTTTTTGATGATTCTGTTGGAGTAGGTATTGCTACCGATAATGTTATAATGATTGATACCGCTGAAAATATGATATTAAAGGGGCATTATGCCCATTATATACGCGAGCCGGAGAAGTTTTTGGTTACCGATAGTGCAATACTTATTCAGGTAACCAATGAAACCGACTCTTTATTTTTACATGCCGATACATTACGGTCAAATTACGATTCATCAGGCACTCATCGTATTTTAAGAGCATATCATAAAGTACAAATTTTTAGAAAAGATTTTCAGGCTCGATGCGATTCTATGGTATATACTTTTGAAGATTCTGTGGTTACGATGTATCGGGAACCCATTCTTTGGGCTGAGGAAAGCCAGATGACTGCTGAATTAGTGAAAGCATATACCAAAAATCAAAAAATTGATTATTTCCATTTAATCGGAAGTTCCTTAATTATTTCAGAAGAGGAAACCGATAAATATAATCAGATTAGAGGTAAAGAGATGAAAGGTTATATTAGAAATAATAAACTGCACAAAGTAGATGTTTTTGGTAATGGACAATCGATTTACTATACAAAAGATAAACAGGAAACTATTGGTGTAAATTTTGCCGAAAGTAGCGATATAGTTATCTATCTAAAGGAAGGCCAGGTAAGCCGGATCAATATGAAAAAACTACCAACGGGCACTTTATTTCCTCCAGGCGAGCTTGAAGAAACAAAACTTAAAGGCTTTAACTGGTACGAAAACTTAAGGCCAAAGTCGAAGTTTGATATATTTTTTTGGAAAAAATAAAGGGAACTTTTTAGTTCCCTTTATAATTTAGTATTCATCTTCGTTAAAAAAGAAATCGTCTTTACTCGGATAATCAGGCCAAATATCTTCTATACTCTCATATATTTCGCCCTCATCTTCAATTTCCTGAAGGTTTTCAGTAACCTCCAACGGTGCACCCGAACGAATTGCATAATCTATTAATTCTTCCTTACTCGCAGGCCATGGTGCATCTTCTAATTTGGATGCTAATTCTAATGTCCAATACATATATAATTCGTTTTAATTGTACCCTAAAATTTTTGCAAATATAAAAATAATATTGACAAACAAAATTTTTTTGCTAAATTCTTGGCTTCCACGGTATCTCCTTGGCATACAAGTCGATAGTGAATTTTCTTGATAAAACAAACAGATAATCGGATAAACGATTTAGATATTGGATGACTTTTTCGCTATGTTTAAATTGATGTTGTACTTTAATGGCTAATCTTTCTGCTCTTCGGCAAACATTCCTGGTTATATGGCAATAGGAAACTGTTGTATGCCCTCCGGGCAAAATAAACGAACGAAGCGGAGGCAAATCTTTTTCCATTCTGTCAATCTCTTCTTCCAACATTTCAATATCTTGATTATAGATTTCAGGTATTTTTACATCACAATTCTCACAATCGGTTGCTAAAATCGATGCACAGGTCATTAACCTGTCCTGTATTTCTATTAAGGTTAATCTCGAATGTTCGTCAATTTTTTGATCTCTAATAAGCCCAATATATGAAATGAGCTCATCAACCGTACCATACGCTTCAATCCTGTCGTGAAATTTAGGTACTCTTGTTCCGCCTATTAGCGAAGTTTCTCCTTTATCTCCTGTTTTGGTATATATTTTCATGTCCTTAGCATATTTTTTAGAAGAAACGATAAGATTTCTGTTTTGTTTAGTTTAATAAAAAATTTTTCAATTTGTTCTAAAGGGTTCAGGATTTATCTCATCCGATTCGATCATGCCATCCTTTAATCTAATAATTCGGTGAGCATGCCTTGCAATATCCTCTTCGTGGGTAACCAAAATAATGGTATTCCCCATTTTATGAATCTGATCAAAAAGATTAAGAATATCCATGGATGTTTTTGAGTCGAGATTTCCTGTGGGCTCATCGGCTAAAATAATAGATGGGTTATTAACTAACGCTCTTGCTACAGCAACTCTTTGTCTTTGCCCTCCGGATAATTCATTGGGTTTATGCGTTATTCGGTCTTGTAATCCCACATTTACGAGTGTCTTCTCTGCTTTTGCCAATCTTTCTTCTTTATTTTTACCTGCATAAATTAGTGGCAGTGTTACATTTTCTAAAGCAGTATACCTCGGTAAAAGGTTAAAGGTTTGAAATACAAATCCAATTTCTTTATTTCTGATTTCTGCCAACTCATCATCATTTAAATGGCTTACATCTTTATCATTTAAAATATATTTTCCACCGGTAGGTGTATCTAAACATCCTAAAATATTCATTAAAGTTGATTTCCCGGAACCTGAAGGCCCCATAATCGCAACATATTCGTTACGGTTTATCGAAACAGAAACTGAGCGTAATGCTTTTATTACCTCTGTCCCAACATGATAGTATTTAATTATTTCCTGAATATCAATAATCTTTTCCATAACCGGATATATTTTATTAAAAAAAGTGTTACGAATTTAATCATTCTTAGATTAAAACTATTCTTTTTTTATTAAAACTTAATTTTATAATGGCCTTTGGTAATTTCCGGCTTAAAAAAAAGTATGCCTAACCGGAAAAGATCAATGCTCACACTTACTTTTTCGTGTTTTTTTATCGTATTCCATGCTCTTTCCATATCCGACGACCAGTGGATGTCATCAAAAATAAATACAGAATTGTTGTGGGCTTTTTTAAGACACAAATGAAAGTAGCTTTCTGTAGCTTCCTGTGTATGGTTCCCATCAAAAAAAATAAAATCCAACGTGTTAAATTTTTTTAAAATTTTTGGGATACCCGAATCAAAATCGTTACAAATAAATTCAATATTTTGTAAATGCTCTGCTCGGGTTAGTTTCCTGGCAATT
The DNA here is from genome assembly GCA_030156305.1 of Bacteroidales bacterium. GTDB lineage: Bacteria > Bacteroidota > Bacteroidia > Bacteroidales > UBA12077 > UBA12077. The sequence continues at coordinate 15,407 of JASGMZ010000022.1, forward strand.
TGTATTTTTTCCTCTACCCCTTCAATGGTTGTAAATTTAGATTCGGGTGCACCCTGAGCAATATATAAAGTACTTATACCAACCGAAGTGCCTATTTCAAGAATATTTTCAGGATTAAAATATTTTACCAGCCGATAAATAAGTGCTCCATATTTTTTTGTAACGGATGAATTTCGGATGATTTTACCCTCTGTTGTTGATATTTTTTGTATGTTTTGATTGTTCCTCGATTTTAATTTTGATTTTGTTTGCTGGTGCGTTCCTGCACCCTTTTCATCAAATATTAATGCCTGTTTTGAATGTTTATATTTATGATGCAAAAGGAAGATTTTCGCTAAATCATTATCTACTTTTCTATCCTTAAAAACATTGTTGATTAAGTCAAAAACAAAAGGAGAATGAATCCCATGGCCTTTCTTGTGTTTGGCGAAAATTTTATATTTTAGAAACTTTAAAGCAAATTGTATTGACGATAACATATCGTTTAACATTATTAAAAAAAAATGTATTATTGTGTTGCAAAAATAAGATTTTAAACGATCTGACTTTAGGAAAGGGTAATTAGATTTGTATTTTTGTTTATTTATGGTGATTTTTTATTATTTATATGCCTGATTATTTACAACAAGAGATAAAATTCTTAACCGGTGTTGGCCCCAAAAGAGCAGAACTCCTGAACAAAGAGCTGAAAATTTATACATTTGAAGATTTGTTGTATTATTTTCCGTATAAATATATTGACCGTTCCAAATTTTATCAGATCAGGGATTTAAATCCCGAACTGCCACATATACAGTTAAAGGGAAAAATTATTGGTTTTGAGCAATTAGGAGGTGGCCGGAAAAAACGATTGGTAGCTTATTTTACAGATGGAACAGGAACCATTGAGTTAGTTTGGTTTAAAGGATTGAGTTATATTCAGAAAAGCTTAATGCTTAATAAAGAATATATTGTTTTTGGTAAACCGGGATTTTTTGGAGGAAAATATAATGTTATTCATCCCGAGATTGAAGATAGTATTAGAAATCAGAATGTTATTAAAGCTAAGTTACAGGCACATTACAGTACTACCGAAAAATTAAAAAAGAACTATTTGCCATCCAGAGCCATTGCAAAACTGATAAATAATTTGCTTTTACAGATTAAGGATAAGATTAACGAAACATTACCCGAATATCTAATTCAAAAATATAAACTTATTTCCTTACAAGATGCGCTTTTTAATATTCATTTCCCTCAAAACGCAGAAATTCTGAAAAAAGCCATTTATCGTTTAAAATTTGAAGAGCTCTTTTATATTCAACTCAATATTCTTCAGAAACGAAGTATAAGGTTGAATAAATTTAACGGATTTGTGTTTTCCAGGGTTGGCGATTTCTTCAATCGGTTTTATGAAGAAAATTTACCTTTTGAACTAACCAATGCTCAAAAACGAGTATTAAAAGAAATCCGTAAAGATGTAGGATCAGGAAAGCAAATGAATCGCTTATTACAAGGCGACGTAGGAAGCGGAAAAACATTGGTTGCTTTGATGAGTATGCTTATAGCACTCGATAATGGATTTCAGGCTTGTATAATGGCCCCAACCGAAATATTGGCTAATCAGCATTTTGAAACAGTAAAGAAATTTTTGGATGGATTGCCTATAAATGTGCAATTACTAACCGGATCGACAAAGACGGCTGCCCGTAAAGAAATTCATGAGCAACTTATGAATGGCGAATTACAAATTCTGATAGGTACCCATGCTTTGATTGAAGAAACGGTGAAGTTTAAAAACCTGGGACTGGTGGTAATCGACGAACAGCATCGATTTGGCGTTGTACAACGAGCAAAATTATGGAAAAAAAATCATCAGCCACCCCATGTATTGGTAATGACAGCTACTCCTATTCCTCGTACTTTATCTATGACCATTTATGGTGATTTGGATGTTTCCGTAATTGATGAATTGCCTCCCGGGCGGAAACCCATAAAAACAATTCATTTATATGATTCGAAACGGTTACGGTTATTTGGTTTTATGAGGCAACAGATTGCACAGGGACGTCAGATTTATATTGTTTATCCGTTGATAAAGGAATCGGAAAAAATGGATTATAAAGATTTGGAAGACGGATATGAAAGTATCTCCAGAGCATTTCCTCCACCTAAATATGCAGTAAGCATTGTTCACGGGAAAATGAAAGCCGAAGAAAAAGAGGTTGCCATGAATTTATTTATAAAAGGCAAAACACATATTATGGTGGCTACAACCGTAATTGAGGTAGGTGTAGATATTCCCAATGCCAGCGTTATGGTGATTGAAAGTGCCGAAAGATTTGGTTTGTCACAATTGCACCAATTGCGTGGAAGAGTAGGACGTGGTGCAGACCAATCTTATTGTGTTTTAATGACCGGCTACAAATTATCTAACGAAGCGCGTAAAAGAATTGATATCATGACCAAATCCAATGATGGATTTGAGATTGCTGAAGCAGATATGAAATTACGTGGCCCGGGCGATATTGAAGGAACTCAACAAAGTGGCCTTGCTTTTGACCTTAAGATAGCAAACCTGGGAAGAGATGGGCAATTAATTCAATATGTCCGTGATATTGCGGATAATATTTTAGATGATGATCCATGGTTAGAAAAGAATGAAAACCAGGTATTGAAAAATCAATTAAAGAAAATTGCATATAAAAAAATGGATTTTAGTGTAATAAGTTAATGTATGAACGATATGAACAATAAAAAATTAGTTTTGAAACGATTATTTAAATACAAACTATTTATGGTTTGTTTTATTTTTGTGTTTTTTATGGCAAATGCTGTAAAATCTCAGAATTTTGCATGTGAAATACAGAACAATGCTTTTCAACCGGGCGAAAAACTTACTTATGTAATCACCTATAATTGGTTTTTGATTTGGACTGATGTTGGAGGAGTAGAATTGGAAGTTTCTAATGAAGAAATGTTTGGTCAACAAGTATTAAATTTAAAAGGTACAGGGGTTACCTTTTCGTTTTACGATTGGTTTTTTCAAGTACGCGATGTATATCAGTCATGGGTTAATCCACATAATGTATTGCCTGTTTATTTTCATCGCGATGTAAACGAAGATGATTATATTATTGATATTAAGTATCAGTTTGATTATAACCAAATGGTCGCCTATTCTGAAGTAGAAAAAACCAGAACACCCTATTTTCGTGACACGGTTGAAATACCTCCCTGTACTTATGATGTGATTTCTGTTATTTACCAGGCTCGCAATATCGATTTTACAAAATATGAAATTAATGAGCAAATACCTTTTAAGATATTGCTTGATAATGAGATTTACGAAGTGTTTATTCGGTATAAAGGAAAAGAAGTTAGGAGAGTGCGTGGCGTAGGTAAATTTAACTGTTTGAAATTTACTGGTTCATTAGTGGCAGGCGATGTTTTTAAAGGAGGTGAAGATTTGGTTTTATGGGTTACCGATGATGAAAACCGTATTCCTGTTTGGGCAGAAAGCCCTATTATTGTTGGAACGGTTAAAGCTCGACTGGTTAGTTATGAAGGATTAAAACATCCTTTGAAATCGTTGATACAATAAATTTCGTTATTTAAAATCAAACTAAATAAGTATTATTACAGCAAAAACTGATAAAAAGCAATTCTTAATTTTTAAATACCATTATTTTTGTATCCGGTAAGAAAAATTGAGAAAAATGCGGATGTCAGATTCAAAATCAATCGAACACAGAGGCCGTATCGAGTCCATAAACGGCAATCAAATAAAAGTCCGGTTTATAGCACAATCGGCATGTGCATCCTGTCATGCTAAAGGAGCCTGTTCTGCTGCCGATATGCAGGAAAAAGTAGTTGACGTCTTTACTCAAACCAATCATTACCAGGTAGGTGAAACCGTAAATATTGTATTAAGACAATCCCTGGGATTTAAAGCCTTATGGTTAGGTTATGTTTTACCATTTTTGTTGGTTTTATTATTATTAATTATTTTAAGTGTTACCACGAAAAATGAAGTTATTTCGGGAGTTGGGGCTTTATTAGTTCTTATTCCTTATTACTCCATTTTATATTACACCAGGAACAAAGTGCAAAAACAATTTACATTTACATTATATAAAATAGATTAAAAATCTGAAACATGAGTACAACCATTTTATTTACTATTATTTCACTTAGTGCGATTGGGGGCGGAGCTGCAATAATCTTGTATTTTGTGGCTCAGAAATTTAAGGTTTATGAGGATCCTCGTATCGACCAGGTAGAAGAAGCCCTTCCAGGTGCAAATTGTGGAGGTTGTGGTTATCCCGGTTGTAGAGGGTTTGCCGAGGCATTGGTTAAAACCGACGATATTTCGGAATTAAACTGCCCTGTAGGCGGAAATGAAACCATGTCTACCATCGCTAAAATATTAGGTAAGGAGGTTGAAGCAAAAGAACCGTTAGTAGCCGTTGTTCGGTGTTCAGGATCACCAGAACATCGAAAACGCGTTAATCAATACGATGGAGCTTCTTCTTGTGCTATTTCTTCCAGTTTATATGCCGGCGAAACCGATTGTCAATATGGTTGCCTGGGATTAGGCGATTGTGTTGATGCTTGCGATTTTGATGCTATTTATATGGATAAAAAAACAGGATTGCCGGTTGTTATTGACGATAACTGTACTGCCTGTGGGGCATGTGTTAAAGCTTGCCCAAATGACATTATTGAGCTACGAAAGAAAAATAAAAAAGATCGTAAAATTTTTGTTTCGTGTATAAACCAGGATAAAGGAGGAATTGCAAGAAAAGCTTGTAGAGTGGCTTGTATTGGCTGTGGAAAATGTGTGAAAGTTTGTCCGTTTGATGCCATAACTATGGAAAACTTCCTTGCGTATATCGATCCTGTTAAGTGTAAGTTATGCAGGAAATGTGTCACTGAATGTCCTACCGGATCAATCCTGGAGATCAATTTTCCACCACGGAAAGTGAAAGAAGATACTAAGAATGCTAAATCTGAACCAAAAAAAGTATCTGAAAAAAGTGAAAATAATTCATCAACACAAAATAAATAAGGAGGGATAAAGTGTTAAAAACATTTACAAAAGGCGGCGTTCATCCTGCTGAGTGTAAGTACTCAGCAAGCAGTGCTATTGAAAATTTGCCCCTTCCAAAAAAAGTATCAATACCCCTTGCCCAGCATATTGGTGCGCCCTCTAAACCTGTGGTCCAAAAAGGCGACAAGGTTAAGGT
>JASGMZ010000023.1 GCA_030156305.1 Bacteroidales bacterium
TTAAAATAAAATTTATCAATAAGCGTTTTAACCCAAATATTTCTTAAGAAGTTTATTTTTAGATGAATGTCTTAGCCTTCGAATAGCTTTTTCTTTAATTTGTCGAACTCTTTCGCGAGTAAGGCCCAGTTCGACGCCAATTTCTTCAAGAGATAATTCCTTACCACCAATTCCATAGTAAAACTTAAGTACTAAACGTTCCTTTTCAGGCAAAATGCTCAACGTTCTTTCTACCTCTTTAGCCAATGATTCTTCAAGTAAAGTATTATCTGCATTAGGTGAGTCGGCATTTTCCATTACATCCAACAAACTTCCTTCTTCCCCTTCAGCAAATGGAGCATCAACGGATAAAGGTTTACCTGAAAGTTGTAAAGTATCTTCCACTTTATCTTTTGGTAAATCAACAAATTTAGCTAATTCATCAGCTGTTGGAGTTCTGTCGAACTGTTGTTCTAAAATTGAATAGGCTTTATGAATTTTATTTAAAGAACCTACCTTATTCAAAGGTAATCGAACAACCCTTGATTGTTCTGCAATAGCTTGCAAAATTGATTGACGTATCCACCAAACAGCATAAGATATAAACTTAAACCCTTTGGTTTCGTCAAAGCGTTCTGCCGCTTTTATCAAGCCAAGATTTCCTTCATTAATTAAATCCGGAAGACTCAATCCCTGGAATTGGTATTGTTTGGCAACAGAGATTACAAATCTCAAGTTTGCTTTCGTTAAACGTTCGAGTGCAGCTCGATCGCCTTTTTTTATTCGTTGAGCCAGTTCAACTTCTTCTTCAGCAGTAATCATCGCCTCTTTTCCTACATCTTGCAAATATTTTTCAAGAGAAGAACTATCACGATTGGTGATAGATTTTGTAATTTTTAATTGTCTCATCTCAGCCTCTCCTTTTCAAACTTTAATAATTCGGCAAATAAAATGGTATTGTTATCAATGATATAGATATGTAGTAAATTTACTCGTATTAACCCCAAAAATTATAACAATACTAAAAAAAGTGCAAAGAAGCAACTTTTTTTATAATTATAAAAATATTTTTAAATAAATATGTTAATCTTTAACGTTGGTTCGCGGTAAAATGTTTTAAAAATTCCTGATATTTTTCTTTATTTAACTGAAACGTTGGTGGATTACCTGTTTTTTCTACTAATCCGATGTTTCTAAGCTCTAAAATATGTTCCGGCCCGGTAACATTCGATAACTTCATTTTTTGAATAATATGCCCTAATGAACACGTTCCTTCTTCCTGAAGAATTTTAAGAATTTCCAACTTAACAGAATCAGTATAAATCTGTTTAAACTTGTTTGTGTTTTGAACATTATCTTTATTGTCAACCATGATTGATTTTTTATAATTATAATACCATTCTTTATTTTGACTGTATATTAAATTACTTTTTTTCGAATATACTTAGAACCCAGCACGCTTAATGCGCCCATATAATTTAATCGAAATTGGATTAAATCGCCCACTTTATACTTTGGTTTTTCCGATCCTAAATCAACAACAATCATATCAGAACTGGCTCCGGTAATTTCAACCCCATCATCCAATGGGGCCATATTCTGCGGGTCGATATCCAATAAACCAACATCTAAAATTGCCCTGTATGAAGTTTTTCCATAATCTTCTTCGTCAAATGACTTTACCTCTCCAGCAACATTAGTTCCTATTTCTCCAGTTGGAACAACAGGTTTCTCGGTTAATTCAATAATTTCTGTATTTAACTTAAAAATATCGTGTTTCATTTCAGGAATATCTTCCTCAGTAAACAGGTTATTTCCCATAAACAATGTTTCTCCAATTCTAAAATGCGTAATTCCTTCAGGAATAATGTTTTTAAAAACAAGTTCAAGGGTAACGGACGAACCTCCGGAAACATAAGGAATATTACGTTTAAATTTAGCTTCCACCAGTTGCTCATACAAACAAAGTTGTACTAACTTGTCCTGGCTGGGCATCACCCCATTTAAGCAGTTTAAGTTAGTACCAATACCCACCACTTCAATATTGGGTAGCTTAAAAATACTTCCATAGAAATCAATAAACTCTTCACCCAAAACACCTTCACGCAAATCTCCCATCTCAATCATTATCATCACCTTATGTTTCTTTTTTTGCCGTTTGGCTTCATCCGAAAGCAATTTTATCGTACTAAATTCGGTATTAAAACTAATATCAGCATATTTCACCACATTTTTTATTCCTCTTTTCGATGGAGGCCTAATATAAACCGTTTCAATTTCAGGGTCGAGTTTTTTTATTACTTTCAAATTATCTATTCGAGCATCTAAAATTTGTTCTACTCCTAAATTTATTAACTCTTTCAAATATTCTTCGTTGCCACAAAGTAATTTTGAAACAACACCAAATTTAATTTTATGTTTATCTAAAATTGATTTTAAATAATTAAAATTAAATTTCAATTTTTCTCTGTCAAGTTCTAAGAACGCCATCTTTATTTTTTTTAGTATAACTCTTTTTTAGCTAATTTATTACTTTTCGTGGAATGTTCATAGGTAATCTGGCCAATAATTCATAATTTAACTGATTGTTAAAATCAGCAAATGAAGCCAGGGTAATTTCAATTCCATTGTCTGCGCCAATTAATATTACTTCGTCGCCTCTTTTTACTCCTGGGATATGCGTTACATCAGCAATAAGCATATTCATATTAACCACTCCAATAACCGGTGCTATCTGTCCATCAATAATTACGCGTCCCATATTACTCAATGAACGGCTGTATCCATCCGAATAACCAACAGGAACAATGGCAATTACTTTATCTTCTTGAGCAAGATATGCGGTTCCGTAACTAACAAATTCACCCGTTTTAACCTTTTTAATAGACATTATCTGACTTTTCCAGCTTAACACGCGCATTAATGGATCTGTTTTATCCATTCTTTTATTGATATACTGAATAAACGTTTCGCGAGTGGGCCAGAACCCATACTGTAAAATTCCAACTCGCACCATATCCATTCGGGTACGCGGATAAGCTATTGCAGCTGCTGAACATGCAGTATGACGGATCTCGGGAATAATATCGCGATTCCATAACCATTTGTACAATTGATTATATTTACGAATTTGCTTTTGTATACGTACATGATTGGCAATGCTTTCTGCACCAGCATAATGAGTGCAAAGCCCCTGGATATAAAATAAATCTCTGTTTTCTTTAATAAATTTCACCACTTTTACCAGCTGCTTCTGCGTAAATCCGGTTCTGTTCAGGCCGGTTTCCACTTCAATATGAATTTTGGCTACTTTATTTAGCTTTTTGGCCTTTTCGGCAGCTTTTTCAAGTTTTATAATTTCAAAAACAAAAAACTCTAAATCTTTTTCGATAGCCCATTCAATTTCTTCATCTGACATCCAACCCATGATCATCACATCGGTTTCGGGTTTTTTAACATTACATACGGCTTCGGCTTCTGCTGCACTAAAAACAGAAAAGTGACGTATCCCAGCTGTTTCAGCTATTGGTACAAATTGTTCAATTCCATGGCCATATGCATTTGATTTTACAACAGATGATATCTTAACCTCATCTCCGAGAAAATGTTGTAAAAAATTTAAATTATGAATTAAAGCTGTCCGATCAAGTTCAATTACTGAAGTTCCTGCCATAACTATTTCTGCTCATTTTTTATAATTTGCTGATAAATACCATAAAACATTTTGACCCCATTTTCAATAATATCATCAGGGAAATCGTAATCCGGATTATGCAATTGCGGTTGACTGACTCCTGATCCAAGTCCGAAAAGCACTCCTGGAAATTGCAGTGTAAAATGGGCAAAATCTTCAGACCAACGAAAAGGTTTTGCTAACTGTTCAACAGGAATTTGATTTGACTTTGCTACCTGATGTATTTGTTGCACAAGATTAGTATTGTTGATCGTTGCTGGAAATTCTTCAACATAAGAAATCTCATATTTCAAATGGCTGTTTTGAGCATGCTCTTTGGCTATTTTTTCTGCATGTTGAGTTAAAATTTTCATATCAGAATTGGTATATGACCTAAGGGTAGCCATTACTTCGGCATATCCGGGGGTAGTGCCAAAAGCAACTTCGCCTAACCGTGCATGAATTACCGTTACCAGGGTAAAATCATTAAATACATTTTCTTTTTGGGGTAAAAAAGTTAATTCTTTTACAATTTCAGCCATTGCAATTGCCGGACTATTCCCATTTTCGGGTTCTCCGGCATGGGATGTTTTACCGGTGAGTTTAATAATCATTCCTTTGGATGCGGAGGCAAAATTTTTCTCTCCCAGCACTATAGTACCTTTTTTGTATCCTGGTAAGTTATGTAAAGCGAAAGCATAATCTACGTTTAATTGTTTAAAGCGTTTATCATTTACCACCCTGTATGCTCCCTGTCCATTTTCTTCGGCGGGTTGAAACATTAAAATCACCTCGCCTGCTTCCGGCCTATTTCCGGAAAATATATCGGCTAATCCTGCAAGTATCGCCATATGTCCGTCATGTCCACATTTATGGCCTACACCAGGAGTTTGTGATCGATAACTTTTATCAATTAAGTCGTCAATGGGCAAACCGTCAAGTTCGCAGCGAAAAAGAACCGAAGGCCCTTTTTTCTCTCCTTTAAAAACCACAGCAACTCCATGCCCTCCAATTTCAGTGATCATTTTATCAGGATGATAGGGTTCCATAAATTTAATTATCCGGAGCGCTGTTTGTGCTTCAAAATCAGATAATTCAGGATGTTGGTGAATTTCATGCCGCAAGGCTATTATTTTCTCTACATCAAAAAGTTTCCCCATAAATAAATATAATACAACTCAATATGAATAATTAATATTCTTATGCATAATTCAACGAAAATTCATCTTAAAATTAATAAAACCGAATGGCATTCACTAATCAAGAGATAAAATAATTGTTTCAGCAGAACAAAATTAACAATTTTTATGGAACAAACAAATTAACAATTAACTCTAATACCTCAATTTACAAATGTTAGCCAACCTAAGCTGTTTAAATCCAAGAAAGAATCTGTTCACCTGAACCTATTCATCATTTTCGAAATGAATATTTTCATCCACTGTAATTAATGGTGACGCATCTATATTATCAATATCAAGGTATTTAATAATTAAATCCAATGCCTCATTAATTTCTTTTAGCCGATGGCCTGATGCGGTTTCCAATTGCTGAGAGAGTCTTTCGTGCAATAACGAGGGGGTGTTTTTTAACAACTCAGAACCTTTGGAAGTTAGCACAATATAAGTGGTTCTTTTATCATCTTTTTTGGGCAACCGGGCAATACACCCTTTCTTTTCCAACCGGTTAATAATTCCGGTTACGGTACTCGAATTCAAATTCAAATAATCCCTAATATTCTTCTGTGTGGACTGAAATCCTTCAGCCCTCTGCAAATATTCAAGGCAAAGCAATTGAGGAATACTTAATCCGTGTTCCCTTTGTATTTTTTTCGATTCAATATTAATGGAACGTACAATTTTCCTGATTTTTATTAAAATATCTGTTGTATTCATTCAAGTAAAAATAGTTTCTACAGAATACAAATATATTTTATTTACATCAGAACAAAAAAACAAGTTAAATTTTTTCTTTTTTCGCCAAAATATGAATGATAAAATATAACTTCGCATCCTGTTATGAAAAAAAATATTGCCACTGCTTACATTGCTGTTAGTCTAGCAATGATATTTTGGAGCTTTACCTTTATTTGGTACAAAATAGTATATCAGTTTTATCATCCGATTACTACTGTATTTTTCCGCCTTATCATATCTTCCATTTTCCTTTTTGCATTAATGTACCCACTCAAAAAAATTGAAAAAATTCAAAAAGGAGATTTTAAATATTTTTTACTGGTTGCTGTATTTAATCCATTTCTCTATTTTATTGGTGAAAGTTTTGGCGTTAAATTGGTCTCCTCCACGCTGGCTGCTGTTATTATTGCTACTATTCCTTTGTTTACTTCCTTTACCTCATCCTTTTTCTTGAATGAAAAAATTACCCGAATGAATCTACTGGGTATTATTTTTTCCATTATTGGAGTAAGCTTTATTATTTTTGAAAAAAATGAAGGAATAACCGTATCTCTACCAGGTATTGCCATGTTGATGCTTGCAGTTGTTGCTGCCATTGGCTATTCAATCGTTTTAAAAAATTTATCGAACAAATACAGCTCAATCACCATTGTTTCTTATCATAATCTTATAGGTATATTTTTATTTGCTCCACTATTTTTCATTTTCGATTTCAAGGATTTCAAACAAACAGGAATATCTCAGGAGGCATGGATTCCGTTACTTGAGCTTGCATTTTTTGGATCTTCCTTTGCTTTTATCTTTTTCACCTTTGCCATGAAAAAAATAGGCGTTGGAAAAGCCAATGCATTTACCAATCTGATTCCTGTATTAACGGCCATCATTGCCTTTTTTATATTGGATGAAATCATTAATCTAACAAAAATTATGGGAATTTCGTTAGTCATTGGCGGGCTGTTTCTGTCGCAAATCAGAACCAACGGACTAAGAGATAAAATAAAAAATTATATCAGACCTAGTGAATAGTGATTTTTTTTAATTATTTAAGCATTATTGAACTTAAAAGTCGGGCACTGGATTTGTTTAAGGAAAACAAAGTTTTTTTTGCACGATTAAAAAAAAAGAAACCAAAAAACCTGGATAAAATTGTCCAGAAACTCCACAATGAAGTTTTTCAGGAGATAAATTGTTTGGATTGTGCCAACTGCTGTAAATCTATTAGCCCAACCCTTTACGACAAAGATATTAATCGACTGGCAAAACATCTAAAAATTAGACCTTCGCAATTTGTAGAAAAATATCTTTATCTTGATAAAGAAGGAGACTATGTGTTTAAAGAAACACCCTGCCCATTTTTACTAAATAACAATTATTGTATGGTTTACGAAAGCCGGCCAAAAGCCTGCAGGGAATATCCGCATACTGACCGGCCTCGTTTTTATCAAATATTAGACCTTACCTTAAAAAACGCCGAAGTATGTCCGGCAGTATTTGAATTAATTGAAAGACTTAAAAAAGAAAAAATCTAAGGAACGATAACATTTAAACCTGTAGGCACCACTTTAATATTTAAAATTTCTCCCATCTCTAAAGGTTCTCCATCGAAATGGACAACTCCTGGTTTTTTTCGCTTAACTACAATTTTTTTGCATTGGAACGTTTCTACATAATGGCTCTTATCAATATTTTTAATAAACAAACGAGTACCCAAATTAGGGGCCGAAACGATTGGAAAATCCTTCATAATAGACACATCTAACTTTCCATCATTAATCTTAGCCTTTGGAGCAATATGTGCATTATTCCCATATTGTGATGCATTGGCAAAAGTAATCAGAAAAGCATCACGTATATAGGTAGTACCATTCATAGAAATTTCATAGCGCTCCGGGTGGTATCTTCTAAATTCTGAAAGGGTGGCTTTTAAATAGTTTGCAAATCCGCGGTCATTCGCTTTAGAAAAAATATATCCTATATGTGCATCAAAACCAACACCGGTAGTACAAAAAAATTTCCGGTCGTTAATCATCCCAAAATCCATTTTTATTGGATGCCCTTTTTTTATAATCCCCAGGGATTTTTTAATATTCATCGGGATTTTAAGATGACGCGCCAATCCATTTCCCGAACCGGTTGGCACAATACCTAATACTGCATCTGTTTCAGTAATTGCTGAGGCAACCTCGTTTACGGTACCATCCCCCCCAACAGCCACTACCTTTTTATATCCTTTATTAAAGTATTGTTTTACAATATGTGTGGCTTCACCAGAAAATAATGTGTAAATAATTTTCAGGTCATAATGTTCCTCGTAAAATATTTGTTTAATTAAAGCAGGGACAAAGTCTTTTGATTTTTTCCCAGATACCGGATTAATAACAAACAATATTTTCACTTTCATCGACCAACACTCCTCAAAAAATAAAACCTGACAAAAATACTTAGAACATTAAGGATAAAAAATTTTTTATTAAAAAAATACTGATCATTCACAAAATACTGTAATAACAATAAATTTACCGAAGATGCAAATTTAATAATATCTTAATATTTATTTAGTTAAGAATTAAAAAGAGCATCGTTATTTGAAAATAAAAACCAATGTTAAAACACAATCATTATAAAACTATTGTAATATCTGATGTCCATTTAGGCACAAAATCATCCAAAGCCAAAGAATTGGTTCGTTTTCTAAAATCAAACACCTGCGATAAACTTATCTTAAATGGAGATATTATTGATGGATGGAGGCTAAAAAAAAGCGGTAAATGGAGAAAAAAGCATACTCGTTTTTTAAAAATCATCTTAAAAATGATAGATAAACTTAACACTGAAGTAATATACATACGTGGCAACCACGATGATTTTTTAGACAAAATAATTCCTCTTACTATTGGCAATTTTTCGGTAAAAAAAGATTATATATACAAAAGCAATGGAATAAATTATTACGTTGTTCATGGTGACATTTTTGACAAAATTACATCGAATCTAAAATGGCTGGCAAAACTTGGCGATATTGGCTATACTTTTTTATTATGGCTGAATAAGATATACAATAATCGCAGAGTTAAACAGGGCTTGCCCTATTATTCATTATCACAAGACATTAAACATCGGGTAAAATCAGCTGTTTCCTACATTTCCAGCTTTGAACATGAATTAGTAGAACTTGCAAAATCAAGAAATTGCCAGGGAGTAATTTGCGGCCATATACATCAACCCGATATAAGGCAATATGATGGCATCAAATATCTAAACTCAGGCGACTGGGTAGAATCTTTATCTGCCTTGGTGGAACAAGAAAATGGTGATTGGAAAATCCTTTATTATAATGAACTAATTAAAGAAGAAGTACCTTCTGTTGCAGAGGACGCAAAAACAGAAAAAAGTCTTGCTCATCCGAAAATGGCTAAAATAAAAATTGCCTGAATGGCTGATTGGTAAAAATCCATGCATCTTTAAACTATATGCCTTCTGCGGCAATGATTGCCTTTTAGGTTAAACACCTTTAAATATACTAAAATATACTAATAAACCTGCTAATAAACAAAATATTATCAGGCCTTTTTTAACTTATCGACATTGGAAAAAGGACGTGCAGGTAAAGATATAAACCATAGCGAAACTGAGTTATCGAATACCCATTTAAACAATGAGTAAAAAAACAAATCATTGCAAATAAAAAGATTACTACTCCAAAACCTCTGCTTATAAAATCTTTTGAAATTCAATAGATACTAAGTTATGATAAAGTAACGTTTATTTTTTATTGTTACTGACTATTTTGTCATTATTTGTATTTTTACAAAATGAAAAATTTATTCACTGTAATCATTCTCCTCATTACACTACCAAATTTTGCACAAATTGGAGGTACGCATACCTACAGTTTTTTAAATTTAATCAATTCGGCACGTGTAGCTTCTCTCGGTGGCGATGTCATCGCTATTAATGACAATGATTTAAACCTCACTTACCATAATCCTGCACTCCTAAATACAGAAATGAATCAAGACCTTGTGCTCAATTATATCAATTATTTTACGGATATTAATTACGGATATGCTGCCTACGCTACCTCCTTAAAAAACAAAGGAATGTTTTCGGGCGGAATACAATATATTAATTATGGAAAATTTATTGCTGCTAACGAAAATGGTATCGTTACCGGTGAATTTAAAGCTGCCGAATATGCGATTAACCTGATGTATTCCCGCCCAATTGACAGCTCTTTTTATTTTGGCGTGAATGTTAAACCCGTAATTTCAACGCTCGAAAAATATACCTCGTTAGGGATAGCCGCTGATTTTGGTGTTCTGTATCAAAATTCAGACAATTTATTGAATGCTGCATTGGTAATCAAAAATCTGGGAACTCAACTCAAAGGATATACCAACGAAAGAGAAACGTTACCTTTCAATATACAGCTGGGAATTTCGCAAAAATTAAGGCATGCACCTTTACGTTTTTCAGTTACTTTAAATCATTTGGAAAAACCCGATTTAACCTATGATATCCCGGAAAGCGAAAACGCCACAGACCCTTTTTTCGCAGAGCCCGAAGAATCAAAAATAGATCAAATCGCCGACCAGGTGATGCGGCATGTTATTTTAGGAATTGAGTTTAGCCCGCTCGAGAATCTTTATGTAAGAGCCGGATATAATTATCGCCGCCGTAAAGAAATGCTTATCGAATCGAAAACCTCAACCATTGGTTTTTCGTGGGGCTTTGGTGTAAAAATTTCCAAATTTCATATCAGTTATGGCCGCGCAACGTATCACTTAGCTGGGGCTACCGATCATTTTTCAATTACTACCAATCTGGAACAGTTAAAAAAACAGTGGTAAAAAGCTAATCGCATACCAACTAACTATTTTAAAAAAATCATAATCGCATTATTATTTAGTAACGTAGAATCTACAATCATCAAAATTTGTCTAATGACATTTTTGGATTTACCTTTGATGTTTTAATGAATTTTACAAAATGACATCAAAGCAAAAAATTATTATCGCCATCGACGGATACTCTTCATCAGGGAAAAGCACTATAGCCAAAGCTATTGCAAAACACCTGGGATATAAATATATTGACAGCGGAGCCATGTATCGTGCAGTTACGCTATATGCACTGCAAAATAATTTAGTTGATATACATCATCATCATGTAAATGAAGAAAAACTAAAATCTTTACTTGATGAGATTAATATAAATTTTCGTTTTAATCCTGAAAAAAACCGGCAGGAAACGTATCTCAATCAGGAAAATGTAGAAGATGAAATTCGTAAAATGGAAGTTTCCAATGCCGTAAGTATTGTGAGTAAGTTAAAGTTTGTGCGAGAAAAGATGGTGCGTATTCAACAAAAGATGGGAAAAGAAAAAGGAATTGTAATGGATGGACGCGATATTGGAACGGTGGTTTTCCCGGATGCCGAAATAAAAATTTTCATGAATGCCAACGCAGAAGTAAGAGCCGAACGCAGATACAAAGAACTTAAAGAAAACAATGTAGATGTTAGCTATGAAGAAATCCTGGAGAATGTAAAAAAACGCGACCATCTGGACGAAACCAGGAAAGAAAGTCCTTTAAAAAAAGCCAAGGATGCCATTGAACTAAACAACAGTAATATGACAGAAAAAGAACAATTACAATGGATTTTAAGTTTAATACATGAGAGGATGAATTAATAGGCTTACTAATTTTTTTTAATAACGAAACATCCATGCACTAAAGTACACAACCTGCCCGCTGGCGGGCAGGAAACAAAATAAATAGAACATAGATGTTCCACAAAGCCAATGAATTAACTAAAAAATCTTCAAATAAAACCTGCCATTTACCTTTTAAATTAACAACAGAATAAAAAAATATGAACAAAGTTGTTGATTAAAAAATTTGTACTATATTTGTACCGAAAAACAAAAATAGTACAAAAATAACATGAGTGTTGACAGTACAAAAAATACCATCATTAGCGTAGCAAACAAGCTTTTTAGCCGGTTTGGGTTTCATAAGACATCAATGGATGAAATAGCCAAAATTGCACGGAAAGCAAAGGGTTCCTTATACTATCATTTTGCCAGTAAAGAGGATTTGTTCCGAGAGGTAATCATTAAAGAAATGAATAACCTGAAAAATCAACTGACAATTATTTTTAATAATCCTGATTTATCTGCTTATGAAAAACTAAAAAATTATTCCATAAAAAGAATGGAAATTTTGAATAATGCGGTAAATTATCACGAAACACTTAAGGCTGATTTTTTTGAGCATTTTCATTTTGTTGATGACCTGCGAAAAGAATTAGATACATGGGAAAAAGAAAATATTATAAAAATAATAAATCAGGGTATCAATTCCGGTGAATTTATATTGGATATTAAAGCAGATGTTATAGCAAATACTTTCTTAATTATTTTGAAGGGACTTGAAATTCCGTTCTTTCTTCAGAATAAATATGAGGAATATTCTCCTCATTTTGATGGATTAGTAAACATTCTTAAAAATGGCATTGTAAGATAATTTTTTATATAAAACTGACTATAAAACAAAATAAGTATAAATAATATTAACAAAAAAAACGGGAATGAACAGATTTGCAGAACATGTTATAAAATTCAAATGGCTGATTGTAACAGCCGTATTTCTTTTAACCATTTTCTTTGGTTACCAAATTACAAACCTGCATATCAATGCCGACATTATCAGCTCATTGCCTGATGATGACCCTGCGGCTAAACTATATAAAGATATAGGGAAGGAATTTGGCGGCAATGATATGGGCATGATTGTTTTAGAAACCGATGATGTATTTAATGCGGGAGTTATTAAGCGCATCCGCACCATTACCGACAGTGTAAGGTTTACACAGGGTGTTTCCAGCGTAACCAGCCTGACCAACATTCTTGACATAAAAAGCTCCGAATGGGGCATCGAAATCGGTAAGTTGGTTGATGAGTATGATTTGCCAACAACCCAGCAGAAGCTCGACAGCCTGAAGGCATATGTGTTTTCGAAAGAAATGTACAAGGGGATAATAGTTTCCGATGATGGTACAGCCGCGGCCATTATGTTCACCCTTCTGCCGGATGTAGATAACCAGGCTGTAGCAAAAGAAATTAAAACAAAAGTTGAAAAACTGGATATCCCCGAAAAACTCTACTTTGGCGGATTGCCAATGATGATGAACGATATAAACGATTTAATCATTTCCGATATCGTTTGGCTTGTCCCCATCGTTTTTCTTCTGATTGCCTTCATCCTTTTACTTAGTTTTAAGTCGGTTAGGGGAGTCCTGCTGCCTTTGATTACCGCCGCAATTTCTGTAATCTGGACCCTGGGATTGATGGCGTCGACAGGCTATGAAATTACCATCATCTCCAACGTCATCCCTGTGGTTCTGTTAGCGATTAGCAATGCCTACACCATTCATGTTCTGAACAGCATCAATCATATCACCTTGCAGGACAGGAAAAAAGCCCTTATTCAGGCAATGCGTTACATTACGGTTCCGGTAATCCTGGCTGCCGTTACCACTTCAATCGGTTTTATTTCATTTGTTTTTGGCGCCTACCTTATTATGATTAAAGAGTTTGGGATATTTACAGCGGCAGGCACTTTAATTGCTTTGCTGCTCTCGATAACCTTTGTGCCTGCGCTGATTTCGGTATTCTCCATGTATCGAAAAAATAATTACGGCGAAAATGAGGATAAGCAAACCATCCTGACTCATAAGATACTATTGCCGCTGTCGGAAACCCTTTTTAAGCATCCCAAATATACTTTATCGGGATGGATAGTGTTGCTTGTGGCATTTATCATTGGGATTTTTCAAATAGAAACCAGTGTCAATATGGCTGATTATTTTAAAAAAGATAATCCGACACGGGTGGCAGAAGATGTGATGCAAAAGAAATTTGGCGGTTCCCTGCCCATTTTCGTTGTTTTCAAAGGCGATTTGCAAAGCCCCGGGGTATTGCAAATGATGATAAAAACCCAGGACTTCCTGAAGGAAGACCCGGACGTAAGTGTTGCGCAGTCGGTCGCTGACCTGATTGAGCAGATGAACGATGCCATGGGCGAGGGTAAAAAGATACCCGACAGTAAGGCAAAAATTGAACAATTGTGGTTTCTGCTCGAGGGACAGGAAGTGATGCCCCAGTTGGTGAATGACGACCTGACAAAAGGGGTTATTCAATCAAAATTTGCCTCGGTTGACACGAAAGATATTGAAGCGTTCACCAAAAAAATGAACCGTTACATTGAAGAAAATCAGAACGATTTCTGTGAAATAGAACTTACCGGAATGCCTTCGGTTTACACAAAACTTAATAGTAGTCTGATTAAAAGTCAGTATAATAGCCTGTTGATTGCCATCGTTTTGGTAATTCTTATCGTTGGCTCCATTCTAAAATCGATTTCAAAAGGGATTTACTCAGCCATTCCCATTATTGCGACTATTGTCGTTTTATTCGGATTTATGGGAATTGCCGGCATTCCGCTGGATATTGCAACTGTTCTCGTTGCCAGTATCGCCCTCGGAATAGGTATTGATTACTCCATTCATGTTATTACAGGGTTTAATCATTACCTGAAAGAAAACGGAGATGGAGAAAAAGCCATTGAATATGTTATATTATCCAGCGGCAAGGCCATTGTAATCAATGTCATTTCTGTTTCTGCAGGGTTCCTTGTGCTATTACTTTCGCAGATTGTGCCCCTGCAAAATTTTGGTCTGCTGATTGCCATCAGCATGATTGGTTCCGGCTTTGGCGCTCTTACATTGCTGCCGGCTATCCTTATACTTGTCAACAGAAAACACAAAATAAAAGCAAATAATCATTAACATTTAAAACAATTACGAATTATGAAAACAAATTTCAAAACAATGGTATTAACCATTTTAATCGGATGCGGAAGTATTTTTTCCGCAAATGCGCAGGATGCAGTTACCATTTTAAAAAAGATGGACGACGTGATGTATGCCCCCAAAGACATGACCGGGGAAAATACAATAATCCTTATTGATAAGTCTGGCAATGAGGAAGTTCGTAAGGCGATCATCAAACAAAAGGGGACGGATAAGCGAATTTTCCGGTTTACATCGCCTGCTTCGCAAGCCGGCATCGCTGTTTTGTCGCTTCCAAACGATGTAATGTTCATGTATTTGCCCGCTTTTGGCCGGGAAAGGAGGATTGCATCCAGTGCCAAAAACCAGAATTTTGCCGGTACCGATTTTTCGTATGACGATATGGAATCGGTCCCGTTTTCGGATAAGTACACGCCAAAATTATTAAAAACTGAAGATGATGTCTTCGTTCTTGAACTCACACCCAAAGGACGTTCAGATTATTCAAAGGTAGTTGTAACTATCGATAAAGAGCATTACTACCCCATGCTGATGGAATATTACGACAGGGGCGGCAATAAAGTGAAAGAAGCAAAATACACCTTCAAAAAGATTGGCAACTACTGGAATGCTGCGGAAATTGAGATGACCGATCTCAAGAAGAACCACAAAACCAAAATGCAGATGTCGGATGTGAAATACGACACCGGCCTGTCGGATGATGAGTTTACGGTTAGAAAACTTGTGCAATAAAATGAGAGGATATCATTATGAAAACGGCTCAAATAAATAAACAAATTTCAGGCCTGCTCGGCAGCCTGGTAAAAAGTAAAATTTCCAGAAATTTACTGGAAGGGCAATTAGAGAAGTACATGAAGCAAAAGATATTCGATGACGAGGAATCTCATGCTTCGGAAATTGTCAGGCATTACCAGTTTTTTGCTTTGTGGGCAATGTATAAATCCTTTATTAGAAACATCGACAAAGGAAACATCTCTTCAAAGGTTACGAAAAGGATATTGGAGTCATTCCTGAATTCAGTGCTGTTACGAAAAAATACTGACAATATGTCAAAGCAGATTTTTCAAAACAAGTATGGAATGCTTCCCCCCACTTTTCTTACCATTTCACCTACAAAAAAATGCAATCTTAGGTGCATCGGATGCTATGCTGCCTCATCCTCGGAAACAGGTACAACCCTTAGCTGGAATTTGCTTGACAGGATTATAGAAGACGCCTATTCCAATATGGGAATGAGGTTTTTTGTGATATCGGGCGGAGAACCTACGCTATACAAAAGCGAAAACAAGACTATCCTTGATTTAGCTGAAAAATGGAACGATTGCTTCTTTTTAATGTACACAAACGGAACATTGATAAATAAAGACATGGCTTCGCGCATGGCCGATTTAGGCAATATTACGCCTGCAATTTCTGTGGAAGGTTATGAGGCTGAAACGGACGAGCGCAGAGGCAAAGGTGTTTTCCAAAGGATAATAAAAGCAAAAGATAATCTTATTGCCTCTGGGGTACCTTTTGGTTTGTCGGTTACGGCGACGAAAAAAAATATAAACACACTGCTCACCGACTCATTTTATGATTATTATTTCGACGAGTTTGGGGCCACCTACATGTGGGTTTTTCAATACATGCCTATTGGCCGCGATTTCTCGAAGGATTTGATGATTACCCCCCGGGAGCGGTTGCAATTATATAAAATTCAGGATAAACTGCTAAAGGAAAAAGAATACTTTGTGGCAGATTTCTGGAATAGCGCTCCTATGTCCAATGGTTGTATTTCCTGTGGCAGGAGTAACGGAGGTTATTTTTATATTAATTGGGACGGGAATATCATGCCCTGTGTTTTTGTGCCTTACTATCATGATAATGTTATTACGCTTTACAATTCAGGTAAGTCTCTCGCCGATGCCATGTTTTCACCACTCTTTATTAAAGGCAGGGAATGGCAAAAAGAATATAACAGAGATAAAAATAATCCCGGAAATTTGATAACACCATGCTTTATCAGAGACCATTATCAAACTTTTTATGAGATTGCTCAGCAAAGCCATGTGTTGCCCGAAAATGAACAGGCAGACGAAGCTTTTCATTCCAGGGAGTACCATGAATTAATGCTGAAATTTGATAAGGAACTGGAAGAGTTGGCTTCTCCTGTTTGGGAGGAATTAAAGATGAGGTACGGAAAAATTAGTGAATAACAGCCAAAAAAGGAAGCTAAACTATGCTCATAAATCTTATAAAGAATTATTTGCCAAATGTAGTAATACCAAACGATTACTTTTTCGAGAATTACGGTATTACCAATGAGGAAATAATTGCTAAAAGTGGAATTAAGCAGAGAAGACGAACTCAACCTAACGAGAACACCAACTCTATGGCAATTGAAGCAGTAAAAAAAGCTTTTTTTGAATTGCCATTTCCATTAAATGAAATTGATTTAATAATAGGGGCTACATACACGCCATATGATACTGTCGGCACATTAGCTCATGCCGTGCAAAAGGAATTTAATATTAGCAACGCAAAATGTTTTACTATTGATTCTGCTTGCTCTTCCTTTGTTAATGCCATAGAAACCGTTGACTGCTATTTTGCCAGTAAAAAAGCCAGTAAAGCATTAATTGTGGTTTCCGAAAACAATAGTTCCTACAGTGACACTTCCGATAAAACATCTGGTTTTTTATGGGGTGATGGCGCTTCGGCTGTTTTTGTTTCCAATGAAAGATGCTCAGATGAAGATTTAGAGGTGCTTGATATAAATACCACTGGCTTAGGCACAATTGGAAAAAGTATTGATGGCGTTTTTTTAAAGCCAGGTAATGGTGGAATCAAAATGCCATTTGGAAAAGATGTTTTTCAATATGCCTGTAAATATATGATACAGGAAACAGAACAGATTTTGCATAAAAATGGTATTCCTCTTAATCAATTGAACTACCTCATCCCTCATCAGGCTAATGCCAGAATAATAGAATACGTGGCGAAAAAATTGAAATTAAATCCATCAAGCGTGCTTACCAACATTGAACATTTTGGCAATACCGGTTCTGCAAGTACGCCAATAGTTTTGTCTCAAAATTGGAGAAAATTTAAGCAGAATGACACTATTGTTATATCGGTTTTTGGAGGTGGTTATTCAAGTGGAGCTATTTTGTTAAAAAAATAATACTACAATGAAAGAAAAACTAAAAAATATTTTAGACCAATAAAATTGACGAAATGGGATTAATAATCAGAGCAATATCAACAAAGAAAGAGCTAAAAGAATTTATTAAGTTTCCCGATAGATTGTACGCTGGTAATAAGCTGTATGTCCCTGCAATACATTCAAAAGAGCTATTAACATTATCCTTTGATAAAAACCCTGCTTTTGAGTTTTGCAGAGCAAAATATTGGCTGGCATATGACAACGGGAAAATTGTTGGAAGAATTGCCGGAATTATAAATGACAGGTACAACGAAAAGCACAACATAAAATATGCAAGGTTTGGTTGGCTGGACTTTGTTAATGATAAAAAGGTACTAATACTATTGTTGCAGGCAGTTAGTGAGTGGGCAATAAATCAAAATATGGAAAACCTACACGGACCTCTCGGATTCTCTTCTTTTGATGCTTCCGGAGTTCTAATTGAAGGATTTGATGAAATGCCTACTTCTTTTGCTCATTACAATTTTCCGTACTATTCGGGATTAATTGAAGAAATTGGGTATAAAAAGGACATAGATTGGGTTGAATATTATGTCAAAGTTCCAAACTATATTCCTGAAAAATTTAAAATAGGTGCGGAATTAATAAAAAAACGATACAATCTCCATAATGCTTCACTTAAAAACAAAAAAGAAATTCTAAAATATTCTGATGATATATTTAAACTCATCAATGATGAATACAAAGACATTTATGCCTTTTCGCAATTGTCAGAAAAACAAATTATGGCTTTTAAAAAGCAGTTTGCATTATTTCTCAGACCTGAATACATATCAATTGTTCTGAACTCAAGAAATGAAGTGGTTGCGTTCGGAATTACTATGCCATCTCTTGCCAAAGCGCAGCAAAAAGCAAAAGGCAAACTGTTTCCCTTTGGTTTTATCCATATTATGAATGCTTTAAAGAAAAACAATACCGTTGAAGCATTACTAATAGCTGTAAAAAAGGACTACCAAAACAAGGGCGTTAATGGAATTATTTTTACAGATATTATGAGTGCTTACATTAAAAATGGAATTATCAACTTCGAGTCAACCCGTGAAATGGAAAATAATGTAAAAATTAATAATCTGTGGAATAAGTTTGAATACAGATTGCATAAACGAACCAGATGCTATATCAAACAATTGTAAAAATGAATAGAAACTTACATACATTCAACGGTAAAGTTGTTATTATAACCGGAGCGTCTTCCGGTATAGGAAAAGCATGTGCTTTTGAATTTGCTGATAACGGGGCAAGTGTTGTTCTTGCAGCCAGACAAGAAAATGAGTTAAAAAAAACAGAAGAAGAAATAAAAATGCATGGGGGTGATGCAATGTCTGTAAAAACGGATGTTAGGAATATTGAAGACTGCAAAATGTTAATTACCAAAACCCTTGAGAAGTATAAAAAAATAGATGTACTTATCAACAATGCGGGTATTTCAATGAGAGCAAGTTTTGAGGATTTGGATTTGAGTGTTATTAAAGAATTAATGGACACGAATTTTTATGGAGCTGTTTACTGTACAAAGTTTGCTTTACCCTATTTGCTTGAACAAAAAGGAACTATAATTGGCATTTCATCCATTTCGGGGCTAACACCCTTGCCAGGGAGAACCGGCTACTGCGCATCAAAATATGCAATGGATGGCTTTTTTGACACATTACGACTTGAGACCATCAATAAAGGATTAAAAGTTTTGGTCGTTCATCCGGGTTTTACATCATCCAACATAAGGAAAGCTGCTCTAAACAAACTCGGAGTGCCACAAAATGAAACTCCAAGAAATGAAAGTAAAATGATGTCTCCGAAAGAAGTCGCAAGAATTATCGTTAAAGCAACTTTAAATAGAGACAAAAATTTGATTTTGACTCATCAGGGTAAACTCATTGTTTGGTTACATAAAAATTTCCCAAATATTGCCGACAGGCTAATTTTACTTGAAATGGCAAAAGAACCCAATTCTCCTTTTAAAATTTTTAAACAATTAAATACTCTTGTATGACTACAATTTCAAGATATATTTTAGTTAACCTGTTAGGGTGGAAAATAAAAGACGAGTTTCCAAACATAAAGAAATCTATAATAATATTTGCCCCACACACCAGCTACTGGGATGGATTTTATGGAAAACTATATTTAATGCAGTTAGGTATAAATTACAAATTTCTATCAAAAAAAGAATTTTTCAAATTTCCATTAAACTATTTCTTTAAGATTTTTGGTTCTATACCCGTGAGTAAAACCAAGGAGTACATTGATTATGTTGCTGAATTAATTAATATTAGCCAAGAACTTCATATCGTGTTGTCTCCGGAAGGGCAATTGGCAAAAACAATACGATGGAAAAAAGGGTATTACTATATGGCAGTAAGAGCAAATGTTCCAATTGTAGTTGGCTTTATTGATTATAAAAGAAAAGAAATCGGAATTAAAGGTATAATAGATAGCTTAAGTAGTATTGAGGTCGTTAGGAAGGAAGTTGCTGAACTATATTCTGATGTTACAGCAAAATATCCTGAAAATTTTTCACCTGAACTAAAAGTATAAAATATGAAACAGAATGTGGCATTAGTACTATCGAGCGGGGGCTCAAGAGGGCTTGCTCATATTGGCGTTATAAACGAATTGGTAAAACACTTCCATAGGAGCAGTTATAGGAGGACTCTACGCCATGCACAAACTACAGGAATTTACCTCGTGGGTAAGCTCTTTTAAAAAAATGAATGTTTGGGGCTTTATGGATTTTACGCTTGCGACTAATGGCTTATTAAAGGGGGAGCGGGTTTTTGATAAAATGAAGACTTTTATCCCCGATATGAATATTGAA
>JASGMZ010000024.1 GCA_030156305.1 Bacteroidales bacterium
TACGTCAGTAAACTCCTGGCTGCCAATTCTTCGCAAGCCTTGTTCTTGACGTTTTTTATTACGCCACTAAAAAAACTGGTGTTTTCTAAGATGCACTAGATAGGGATATTTTTGGAGCACCGGCTCCGATAGCTATACGGGACAGCCGGTAATTAGGAGTATTTAGGTTGTTTTTAATCCAAAAGTTTCTAATTGAGATAAAAAAATAAAATGAAAAAAAGGTTGTTCAAAAATCAGACTTATTCAGCTGATAGAATTTATACGCCGTAATTAAAGAAACAATGCCATAAAAAAGTGCGACAAAACCAATAATATTAATGATTACAACCGCTCCCTGAAAGGGTACGAATAGAAACAGCAAACCAAAAATGGCTACAATAATATTACGCAACAAACTCAACCAAAAGTAGTACGGCCTGATTTTGATAATAAAATTCAGGTTTATAATCCCCATAACCAGGGCAATAATTCCTATAATAATAACAAAAAGGTTAACCACAAAGGAAGGAAAAATTAAAAACAGCAACCCGATGATGCTATTCAAAATCCCTTCGTAGAACCAGAATTCGCTTCCATTGTTAACATTCTTTTTGTTTAGTATGATTAAAATTACCCCGGCTATTAAAAACAGAATACCCATAAATTGTACAATGGCTTTTAAGGTTAATTCGGGATTGATAAGCGCAATCAATCCTAAAACAATCATAACAATACCTTGAGAACTAAGAAACCATGGATTTGTAAATCGTAAATTATTCATGTTTTTTACAATGATTTAATGTGCAAATTATACCACTAATATACAGTAATTTTTATGGCATCAGCTAGTGATTGAAAAATAATATCGGAATTTAAATGATACTGCGATAAATCCTGATGTCCGTTATTTACCAAAAAACAATCACAGCCAATCGCCCGGGCTACTTCAAAATCATGATAAGTATCGCCAATTAATAAACTATCTTCAGGAGGGATGGTTGTTTCTTGTAAATAACGAATAGCATTATCCCGTTTGCTTTTGGCATAAATATTATTTAAACCAATTAGTTCATTGAAATAAACATCCAACTGATGTTGATTGACCTGTTTTTCTAATGCTTTTTGCTCCGATGCGGAAAGAATCACCTGTTGAAAACCCCTTTTTTTAAACTGCTCCAAGGCATTAAATACTCCATGTTGTAAAGAAGCATTTATTGAATGCCGTTTGTATAAATCAATATACTCAACAGACAATTGTTCAAACGACTCCTGTAAGAAATCGAATCCTAAGCTCTTGTAATACTCCTGTACCGGGAAAGTAAACAATTTTCTATACGTTGTTTTATCCAGCAATTTCATATTTCTTCGTTCAAGCATTACATTCATCGAGTTAATGCATACTTCAACATCATTTAACAGCGTTCCGTTCCAGTCCCAAATAATTAACTTTTTATTCTTCATGGTAAAATCTGTTATCCGATTTTTTATGTTTCATTTTATCAGATAATCCTTCCAGCCAACCTAATTTATCAACCTCAGGGCTATCCACATCCGGGATAAAAGGTTTAATATCTAACACAGGAGTATCATTTAAAATATCTATATCTTGAACAAATAAAATATTATTTTCAATTTTATTTAACCGAACAACAGAAAACCCAATAGGATTAGGCCTTTTGGGAGCACGTGTAGCAAAAACACCTCGAAGCTTGTCATCCATAAAAGGAATAACCTTCAGTTCGTATTTCCTGGTTTGATGAAAATGATATAATACGATGATATGAGAGAAACCATCTAAATCTTCGAGTCCCTCAGTATATTGGGCTAAAATTTCAATTCTGCCTTCAACTCCTTTCCCTCCTGAGGGCTGAATAGGCATTTCTCCAATGGTTTTAAACGGAGTTTTTATTACTCCGATAGCCTGAAAATTGAGTAATTTCATTTTTTTGATTTTTTTACAGAGATAAAAATAACCATTTTGATTTAAAAAAATTACGAAATAAAATAAAAAGGATATTTTTAAACCTTATTATATAAACTCATAACAATATTTTATTTTTTTTGTAATTTTCAATTCAAAAATCATCGTAATGAAAAAAATTTCGTTGTTTTTATTATTTAGCGGACTAATTTTATCTCAAATTTTAGTCATCCGGTTTAACCTGAACAATGGATTTGAATTTCATAATTTATGGATTAAAATCCTTCCTATTGCTGATTATGCGGGCAAATCTTCCGGAGAGATGTATTTAACATCCACCATTTTAGGCTATATTGCATTTATTATTTTTGGTGTTAAGCATACGAATAAAAGTAAATATCCCCGGATTTTTAAATCTGCATTGATGTTTACCGGGATTGCCGTTGTGGTTACTTTTTTTGAGTTTACAAGTATTTTAGAAGATTTAAACGGAACATTTCAGGGAAAACATTTCAGAATTGGTTGGTTGCTCTTTTTATTGGGTGGATGGATTTTTTGGAAAAAGTATTATACAAAAAAATATAACTATTCTTAAATTACCTATTAACTTGTTTTTCGTTAGTATTTAATACAAATTAAATTGTTTATTCTTGGGATAAAGCAATTTCAACAATTCCTTTATAAAATCATTTTTAAAATATCGATTTGATTAATGAGATTAATCAACAAAAAATTGTTTAAAATTTTCTCCATTCTATAAAACAATAGTTTTAAACATTTTAGCATTAATTTTGAAAATATGTAAGAAAATGTTGTAACTTTTTAATACGATTTAAGTGTTATGTGCACTTTCATCGCTCTTCAGTATAAAATGTCTCTCTTTCGTATATTTTTTTTACCTTTAAAGTTTAATCTTTTGAAGAATTTTAACGTCTAATTAACTAATAACTCAAAACATAATAACATGCGAAAAAATAAACTAATTATCACACTAACGACTTTAATTTTTTTTAGCTTTTCTTTAATGACAAAAGCTGAAAACGACGTTCGATTACTACGTTTTCCGGATATCAATAAGGATAAGATAGCATTTGTTTATGCCGGCGATATCTGGACGGTAGATGCCAATGGCGGTGATGCCAAACGGTTAACGTCGCACAAAGGATTGGAATTGTTCCCCAAAATATCGCCCAACGGGCAATGGATTGCTTTTTCTGCCGAATACTCGGGTAGCAGGCAGGTATATGTAATGCCTTCAGATGGAGGAACCCCCAAACAATTAACTTATTACAACGATGTTGGTGAAATGCCTCCACGCGGGGGTTGGGATAATGTTGTGCTGGACTGGACTCCTGATAGTAAACAAATCCTTGTTCGCTCAAACAGAACCCCTTTTGGTGAAAGAAATGGAAAATACTACCTCGTAAGTATTGATGGTGGATTAGAAAAACCACTACAAATTGTTAACGGTGGCTTTGCTGCCTTGTCGCCGGATGCTACAAAATTAGCTTTTACACCCGTTGACCGGGAATTTAGAACATGGAAGCGTTATAAAGGAGGGCGTGCTTCAGATATCTGGGTTTATGACCTGGAAAAGGATTATTCAGAACAGATTACCGATTTTGTGGGTACGGATCAAATACCCGTTTGGCACGAAAATAAAATCTATTTTGCGTCAGACAGAGGCCTTACCTTAAATATTTATAGCTACGATATTGATACCAAAAAAACAGAACAAATAACTACCCATGAAGAATTTGACGTAATGTGGCCATCAGGGCACAACGGAATGATTGTTTATGAAAATGGCGGGTATATTTACAAGTTAAATACGCAAACCGGAAATACCGAAAAAGTATCCGTAAATATTAATTTTGACAACCCAAACATCCTGCCTTATTTTAAGAATGTAAGTGAATTTATCGAAAGTGCTTCCATTTCACCCTCAGGGAAACGTGCTATTTTCGATGCTCGTGGCGATATTTATTCCGTGCCTGCAGAAAACGGATTAACCGTTAATATTACCAAAACACAAGGCATTAGAGAAATGTCGCCCAGCTGGTCACCTAACGGAAAGTATATTGCTTACCTTTCTGATGTTACCGGCGAGTATGAAATTTATTTACTGGAAAATAAAGAAGAGGCAAACCCAAAACAACTTACTTTTAATTCAGAAGCCTGGAAATATGAACCTGTTTGGTCGCCCGACAGTAAATACCTACTTTATTTCGACCGCACGTTAAATCTTAAATATATCGATATTGCATCGGGGAACGAAAAAATTATTACTCATGCAACATCCGATGAAATAAGGGATTATAAATTCTCTCCCGACTCAAAATGGATAACGTATACTAACAACAGCGATAATGGAAACAGTGCGATATGGGTTTATAATATTGCTACCGGACAAAATCACAAACTAACGGGTGATACATTCAGTGAATTTAGTCCTGTTTTCTCAAAAGACGGAAACTATATTTTCTTCTTATCCAACAGGGATTTTAACCTTGACTTTTCAAGCTTTGAATTCACTTATCAGTACAATAATGCCACAAGAATTTATGCTTTAGCCCTGAGAAAAGACAGCCCAAAACTTTTCCAGTTTAAAAATGATGTGGTAGCAATAAAAGATGAATCAAAAGCAGAAAAAAAATCAGATGCAGATAAGGATAAACTAAATATTACCATTGATTTTGATGGTATAAAAAACAGAGTAATGGACTTCCCTGTGGATGATGGAAATTACCGCTTTTTAGAGGCTGTTGAAGGAGGAATCCTTTATGGCGCCGAAGATGGGCTGCATAAATATGGCCTTGCCCAGGAAAAAGACGAATTAATTATTTCAGGCGTAAGAGGGGGAACATTATCTGCTGATGGAAATAAAATATTGTACCGCTCGGGTAAAGATTGGGGAATTGTTGCCCTTTCACCAAAACAAAAAGCCGGCGACGGAAAACTTGACCTCAGCAACATGGAAATGAAAATTGACCCTAAAAAAGAGTGGCAACAGATTTATACCGATGGCTGGAGAATTTTCAGAGATTATTTTTATGTAGGAAACTTACATAATGTGGATTGGGAAGGACTAAAAGCTAAATATGCAAAATTAGTTCCTTATGTTAGCCACAGAGCCGATTTAGATTATATTTTAAGTGAAATCATTGCAGAGTCGAATGTTGGCCATGCCTACGATAATTATGGCGATTTTGAACATGTAAAACGCATTGATGGCGGGCTGCTGGGAGCTAAACTAACAGCTGATAATAACAGCAATCGCTACATTATTTCAGAAATATATGACGGCGAAAACTGGAATGATTCACGTCGTTCTCCATTATCTGAACACGGCATAGATGTAAACGAAGGCGATTATCTGATTAGTGTTAACGGATATGATGTAACTACCAAAGATAATCCTTATCAATTTTTAGAAAATAGCGCCAATGAATATGTAGAGATAAAAGTAAACTCAAAACCAGCGGTTGAAGGAGCCCGAAAGTATACCATTAAAACCATAAAAAGTGAGACTGAGTTAAAATACTTAAACTGGGTAAATGAACGCCGTAAAATGGTTGATGAGCTATCCAACGGACGAATTGGCTATATACATGTTCCTAATACTGCTGTTGAAGGAAATTATGAACTTTATCGCGGAATGTACGAGCAGCATAACAAAGAAGCCTTAATCATTGACGACCGGTATAATGGCGGCGGATTTATTCCTGCATATATGATTGAACTCCTTGACCGAAAAACATTAAGTTACTGGCACCGAAATAAGTTAGATCCAATGATTTCACCTTCGGTTGCCCACGACGGGCCAAAAGCCATGCTTATTAATGGTTATTCATCCTCCGGTGGTGATGCCTTACCCTATTATTTCAAGAAAAAAGAGCTGGGTACTTTAATTGGAACAAGAACCTGGGGTGGATTAGTTGGAATTAGCGGTAATGCCGGATTAGTTGATGGAGGATATATTGCCGTTCCCCGTTTTGGTATCTATGATGAAAAAGGGGAATGGATTATCGAAGGTGTTGGCGTTTACCCGGATATTAAAGTAGTAGACAAACCACATGAGCTGGCCAAAGGAAATGACCCTTGTATAGAAAAAGCTGTTCAGGTGCTATTAAAACAATTGGAAGAAAATCCGGTACAGAAGCCAGAACGTCCTGCTGACCCTGACCGGTCGGGATGGGTTGAAAAAGAAGTAAAATAATAAAAATCAAAAGAGGGTCTTCCAAAAATAAAATAACACTTTTTTAAAATAATTAAAAGCAGAGAAAAAATTCTCTGCTTTTTTACCATCAATCCACCAAGCCGCTCCAAGCGGATAGGCGGATTGAAAACAATTTTTCGGCTATCGGCTTGAGCTGACAGTTCCAAAAAAATATATAAACAAAAACTTTAGCCGGTTTTAATCTCTGCCAGGATTGTAAACCGTTGGCAGGCATTATAGATTAATTTAATTGATAAATTTTCCTGTAATAAAATAATTAAATGTACGATTCCTCCGGAATCGTTGTTGCCTGTCTTTGCCTTTTTTATAAACGTGGTTTTTAGTTATTGTTTAGTATACTACCATTCAAACCAAGAGATAAAGTAATATGGCAAAGAACAAAGATATATTAAATCTAACTTAATGCCAGATGGCACAAAGATAGGGTTTGAATGTTTATAAAAACAAATGACGCTTAGATATGGAATCCTGCCAAAGGCAGGCTGGCAATCCGTTAGGGCATTCCAACGTCAAAATGAATAATTCAAATCCCTGGTAGAAATTGAACAGTATCACCCGCAATTTTTGTAAGTAAGACATCCAAAACCGACGGGTTACAACAGACAGGGAATAGACAGGCAACAGACGGGTTAACCCGTCTGTTATTGGTAGAAGGATCATCGGCATCCTTGCCGGTTTTGACGATAGATTATTTTTCAACCAACGGGGTAAACCTACCAGCCCTTTCACAACCTTCAGGCGACAGGCCGGGTCGCAAAGTGTTTAGCATTTAATTTTCATTTTGTTTACTGCATTCTGCCTGCTAATTTATTGACGCGGAACATCGTCCAAATAATTATTCAACGGATCACTTTGGCTGGTATTTAACGATTTTATCCAATCTATCACCGGTTGGCGGTAATGTACTGATGTACTGTACGGTGTATCATCGTATTCAGAAAAATTATTGTTCGATAATGAATATAAGTAATCAATCGTTAACAAAGTATACGTTGAATCGCTATGTATGGGAGTGCCATCCATTAAATAATTACCATCAATAGTAGTAAACCCTCCGTGTAAGTAGTACGGAGCACTTTCCAATAATTCCTGCCCGGTAACTTCCATCTGAATAATACTATTTTCGAAGGGCAATAACCCCACAATGGTTTCCAGCGTTATTTCTCCAGCCGGGATATCCTGTCGTATTCCTCCGGAGTTGGTTAAGGCAACATCCGCTTCGGGAAATGTTTGCAACCACGAATCTACAACCATATTGCCCATTTCAACCGAACGTTGATGTATGGTTTCATCAGCATATCCAATCACTTCAGCTAAAATGGCATGGGATTGTTCCAGCCATCCTTCAACAACGGTATGCACTTCTTCATCCATAATTCCTTTATCGTTTTTATGTATTGAATAGCTTAAATCTTGTATAGAGTCTTTGCCTGTATGATATAAAAATTCAACTTTTATATATCGTTCCATATTTGCTCCGGATTGCATAAGAACAACATCATTCATTTCTTTAGCAAATAGCTGATGACAATGCCCCCCTCCGATTATTTTTATCTCATATTGTTTTGCAACAGGAACTAATCGTTCCATTTCGTCCTTACAAATATGCCCAATCAGGATTAAAAAATCGGCACCTTCAGCAATTGCTTTGGGAGCGTACGTATTAATTGCCTGTTCGTAAGGCAAAAACTCCAATGTTTCAACATTTTTGGGGAATGTGGTGTTAGGAGTTGATAACGAGGCTAACCCAATGATTCCTATATTTACCCCACTAATTTCTTTAATGATATAAGGTTTAACAAACGAAGGGATTTCACCGCTACTCTTTTCAATAATATTAGCGGCTAAAAACGGAAAATTCATTTGCTCTAAGCGTTCTTCGAGTATTTCGATGGTAAAATCAAAATCATGATTTCCAATAGCACTTGCATCATATTCAAGCGAATTCATCATCTCCACCATGGGTTCACCCATAAACCACGTTGAAACGGCAGGGCCTGTCCAGTTATCACCGCCACTTAAAATTAAAAAATTATCTGAGCCATCATAATTTTCTTCGGCCTTCCACATGCCGGCTAAACCGGCTGCTCCATCAGAATTATCGGTGGCTTCTAACCATCCATGCTCATCGTTGGTATAAAAAATGGTAAATTCAACTAAACTATCTTGCGATAAATTATTGTTATCAGCCTCACTATCAGCATTTTTATTACAGGAAAAATTAACAATCCCCAACAATAGTCCTAAAATAATTATAGATAAATAGCGCATAATAGTAAATTTTAAAAATAAGAATCCGAAAATAGTAAAACTATTTATAATTTTTCGGGTTTACATAAACTCTTTTTCTTTTTAGCCTGTAGTCCGCACTTTTTACATGTAAATTTCACCTTTTCCGGTTTTGTATCTTTCACTTTTTCTTTTTTACAGAGTTTTTCTGCCATAGAGAATATTTTTTTATTGTAACAGCAAACACGACAAAATGTTTCTAAAAAAGTACCTGCTACCCATTTTCATAAATTTTAATATCCATCCTTGGTTTTTATGTATATTAAGTGTATTTTTGTGTATGCTTAATTCTGTTTCAACTAAAGAAATTACCGCATTACGGGTGATGAGGGATTTTCTCATGAAAAACGGGCGTATGCCGAGTGTTCGAGAATTGATGAAAGCGATGAATTATAAATCGCCACGTTCGGCTGCAGTTATTTTGCAACAACTTATCGATAAAAAAATACTGAGCAAAAAACAAGATGGCAGCCTGCAGTTTGCCCAATACGAATTTGAAAACGAAATAGACCGTGAGCAAACCGTAAAAGTTCCGCTATTAGGAAGCGTTGCTTGTGGTGCACCCATATTAGCCGAAGAAAACATCGAGGCTATGATTGCCGTATCAACCAAAATAGCCAAACCAACCAATAAATATTTTTTATTGAGGGCTACAGGCGACTCTATGGATAAAAAAGGAATTAACGATGGGGATATGGTGCTGGTAAAACAACAATCCTCTGCCGAAAACGGAGATATTATTGTTGCCCTTATTGATGATGAAGCAACCATTAAAGAACTAAAAGTAAATCAGCATAATGTGCTTTTACTGCCACACTCATCAAACAAGGAGCATACACCTATTATTCTCACTAAAGATTTTAAAGTACAGGGAGTAGTCATATCAACAATTCCCGGCTATACACCATAAAAATCTTTACAGTAATAACAATTGGGGAATATCTCCCCAATCTATTCAACCAACTTTATAAACAACAAACAACATTTTATGGCCCAGGTAAACATTCACACTCCGGATACGAAAACAACCCTCGAAATACCATTTGCAGCAACGAATATACCTGCGGGGTTCCCTTCGCCTGCAGATGATTATTTAGAAACACCGCTCGACCTGAATAAAAAGCTGATACGGAATCCGGGAGCTACCTTCTTTGCACAAATTGTCGGTTCGTCGATGGAAAATGCAGGAATACATGATGGAGATATTGTGGTTATTGACAAATCTATAGAACCACAAAACAACTCTATCCTGGTTTGCAGTATCGATGGAGAGTTTACGCTAAAACGATTTAAAAAGGCAGATGATGAAACCGGCTATTTAATGCCGGATAATCCGGATTATGAACCCATTAAAGTAAACCGGCACAATCATTTTATTATCTGGGGAGTAGTAACTTATACCATACATAAACATTAACAAGATGTATGCTTTAGTGGATGCCAATAACTTTTATGTCTCGTGCGAAAGGGTTTTCAGGCCTGAGCTTAACGGAAAACCCGTAGTTGTTCTTTCCAACAACGATGGGTGTATTATTGCCCGCTCCAATGAAGCCAAAGCATTAGGCCTGAAAATGGGCGAACCGGCTTTTAAAAGAAAAACATTTTTACAAAAACATCATGTGCACATATTTAGTTCCAATTATGCCTTATATGGCGATATGAGCAAACGGGTGGTTCAGGTGCTCAAAACTTACTCGCCGGCCATTGAGATATACTCCATTGATGAATCTTTTCTTGATTTATCGGGCTTTTATCAAGCTAATTATGAGTTATTAGGAAAAAATATCAAAGAAAAAGTTTACAAACACACCGGGATACCTGTTGGAGTAGGCATAAGCACCACCAAGGCCCTGTCAAAAATTGCCAACAGAATCGCAAAAAAAGAAAAACAATACCAGGGAGTTGCTGTACTCAGTACTGCACGAGATATCAACAGGGCTTTACGCAATACTCCCATTGATGATGTTTGGGGCATTGGAAGACAATACTACAAGTTTCTACAATCAAAAGGAATCTTTACGGCTTAT
Organism: Bacteroidales bacterium; assembly: GCA_030156305.1. GTDB lineage: Bacteria > Bacteroidota > Bacteroidia > Bacteroidales > UBA12077 > UBA12077. The sequence goes on from JASGMZ010000024.1 coordinate 10,457, forward strand.
GATTTTACCTGTATGAACGATAACTGGGTGAGAAAAAACCTTACGGTTACAGGCTTACGCCTGAAAAAAGAGCTACAAGGGATATCCTGTATTCCGTTAGAAAGTGTTCTTCCGGCAAAAAAAGCCATTGCCACCACCCGTGGATTTGGAAAAATTATTACCGACAAAAAATACATTAGGGAAGCGGTGGCTACCTATGCCACAAGATGTTCCGAAAAATTACGAAAACAAAAGTCAGTAGCCAATATTCTTACGGTATTTGTACATACCGACCCTTTTAAAGATAATGAACCCTATCACTATCTGTCAAAAACCATAAACCTGGAATTTCCTACTAATAGTCAGAAAGAACTCGTTAAGTTTGCCCTTAAAACCCTGGATTTAATCTACAGGGAAGGCTTGCGGTATAAAAAGGCAGGAGTTATTGTCAGCGGGCTGGAAAGTGCAGAAAGCATACAAACCAGTTTATTTTATCATGTAGATATAAATACCAACGAGCAATTATCCAAGGTTATGGATGGGATTAACGAAAAATATGGCCGGGACAAAGTTAAACTGGCCGTTCAGGGTAACGGGAAAGAATGGAAACTAAAACAGGAAATGCTCTCGGCCAGATACACCACCCGATGGAGTGATATACCCAAAATAAAATGCGGATAAACAGCATCCTTTTATTACCTTTAATCAAAAAAATATTATGTGTTTTTATTATTGCCTGACAAAAAAGAATCCCACTCAATTAATTGAAAACAAAGTTATCCGGGAGGAGCAGCTCAGCTTATTCGACAATACTTTTTTGGTAAACGGTTTTGAGCATCCGGCGATGCCGGTCATCACAGACGCAAAACCCGGCGAAATTCAATTTCTTCGTTGGGGAATTATCCCACACTGGGTAAAAGATAAAGAAACAGCCCATAGCATAAGAAACAACACCCTGAATGCCAAATCGGAAACCATCTTCGAAAAAGCCTCCTTTAAACATTCCATAAAAAATAAACGTTGCCTGGTTTTATGCTCAGGCTTTTTCGAATGGCAAAAGGTAAAAGGCAAAAAATATCCGTATTATATCAGCTTACAAAACGATGAGGTGTTTGTTTTTGGAGGGATATGGTCATCCTGGGCCGATACTGAAAGCGGTGAAATAATCAATACGTATGCAGTAATTACGGTAGAAGCCAATGAGCTGATGAGTAAAATCCATAATACCAAAAAAAGAATGCCTCTAATTCTGGAACCAGCAAAAGCACTACAATGGATAGATAAAAATAGCACAGAAAAAGAGATTAGAGAAATGATGAAACCTATAGATGAATCAAAAATGAAAGCCCATACCATCAAAAAATTTATGCCGGCAAAACCCGACGATTCTTCTAACCCGGAAATAATTGCATACTATCATTACCCGGAACTAATTGATTTTATTTCTTCGTGAGCTTAAGATAAAAAACAACTCCATCCTAATAAGTATCAAAAGAAAATGTATAGGAATCTTTAATAATATAAGGATTTCCCATAGATGTTTTCATCTGGGCATAAATAGTAATTGTTTTAGTATCTTTTACCCGGGAGGGGATGTGAAATTCTAATTTTCCAATCCCGTTTTTTACTGGGATTTCAAATAAACGCTCTTTCCCATCAGTTCCTTTCAGCTCTTGATAAAACTTAACCTTTTTAGAGTGGTTGGATAACTGACAGGTAATAATATAAAGATTTTGCTCTCTTATTAAATCATTGGTATTAAATACAATATGCGGATAATTGGTTAACAACTTTACATTTTTATTATATTCTTTAAGCCCGATTTGAGGCTCATTATTTTTATAAGGTATTTCAGCCATTAATGTTCCGTCTTCGTAAAATAATTTCCTTACCCCTTCAATTTTATTATTTTTATATTGAGTAATTCGATAAGGTTTTCCGCTCTTGTAGTACCAAACAGCCTCTCCTTCTTTCATATTATTTACATAATTCATGACTGTATGCAATTCGCCGGTAACATAATATCTCTTAGCAGGCCCGTTTTTACGCTTATTTTTAAACGTTATCTCAGATTTAAGATTCCCGTTATCGTAATATGCTTTTTTAATTAGTGCTTTATCTTCTTTGTCTTGAGTATTCTTATCCTTGTTATTATTTTCAACGTTACATGAACCGGCTACGATAATTATAATAATAAGCGGAATAATAATTTTAACTTTTTTCATAGGAGTGAATTTTTGTGATTCAAAGATACACATTTTACTAAAAAAGGCTGCTCAAAACATCCAGATAACATAGAGAAAAATTATAATGACTAAATATTTAGTGCATCTTAGAAAACACCAGTTTTTTTTAGTGGCGTAATAAAAAACGTCAAGAACAAGGCTTGCGAAGCATTGGCAGCCAGGAGTTTACTGACGTAAATGACTAATTGCCAATGCGAGCGTAACGCAGTTATTGACGTTTTCTTATAGCCACTATTTAGTATGTTTTGAGTAGCATCTATTTTTATGACGTTTTACGCTATCTAAAATACAAAAACAGCAAAATACACTTGTACCCCGTTGGGATAAATTTTTGACAGATTGGTTGTTTTATTTCCATTTTACTTTATTTTTTTTAATTAACATTATAATTATTAGTTATCGATAAAACGAAAATATTACAAATTTTTTTTTTATTACCTGGTAAACTTTTAATCATTACTGAGTTCTAATCATTGAAAATGATGTTTATTTATCAATTTGTTTTTTTGTAAAATTAATGTTGATTCTTTCGAACAATTTGTAAATTATAAGGTTGTAGATATACAGGGTTTTAATATATTTTTTCCTTATACCATAAAAATGTTTAGCTTTGCACCTTGTTTTAGTAAATATCTATCGGAAAAAATAAATTAATGAAGGGCTAAATTTAGGAGAGCAGTTGATGATTAATACAAATTTTATAGACAAAATAGCACTGATAACCAAAGAAAAATCTTTCACTTATCAGGAATTATTTCAAAAGATAGATTATTATTCTGAAAAATATTTTAGCAATAATTCATATTCAAAAGTAGCTATCCATGCTGAAAACAGTGCGGATTGGATTTTCGCTTTTTATGCAGCCTGGAAAAATAATTGTACTGTAATCCCTGTGGACTTTTTGGCATCCGCTAATGATGTTACTTATATTTTGAACGATTGCAAACCCGATTTACTTTTTGTTAGTAACCATACTGTTTCTAAGCTCGACACGATTAATAAAGAGCTTGAAAATCCTCCAAAGATTGAAAATTTAGATGGCCAAAAATCTGAGGTAGCCATTCAGCAAAATCAAAAGGTGATATGGGATGCCCCTAACGATATCGAAAAAACTGCTGTAATCATTTACACATCCGGAACTACAGGGAATCCAAAAGGGGTAATGTTAAGTTACAAAAATTTATTATCGAATATTGAAGGAGTTTCCAAAAAAGTTAAAATATACACTCAGGATCGCCAGGTTTTGATGTTGCTGCCTTTACACCATATTTTCCCATTAACAGGTTCAATGATTGCCCCATTAAATGTTGGTGGCACATCAGTTATGTCTCCTTCTATGCAATCATCAGATATTCTGGAAACGCTAAAAAACAATAAAGTAAATATTATGATTGGCGTTCCCCGTTTATATGATTTGCTTTATAAAAGCTTAAAAACTAAAGTTTTTGCTTCATTTATTGGCCGATCATTTTATAGCATAATAAAAACATTACGTAGCAAAAAACTGGCAAAAATAATTTTTAAGAAAGTACATACAGGTTTTGGTGGATACCTTAAATATCTTGTTTCTGGAGGAGCAGCTTTAGATAAAGAAATTGGAACTTTTTTCCAAACGCTGGGCTTTGATGTATTAGAAGGTTATGGAATGACTGAAGCAGCTCCAATGATTACTTTTACCCGGCCAGGAAAAGAAATTATTGGTTCACCAGGGCAAGCCCTTCCCGGATTAAAAATGGAAATCCGTGATGGTGAAATTGTGGCCAAAGGAGATAATATCATGAAAGGTTATTATAACAAACCGGAAGAAACACAGGATGTTTTAAAAGACGGATGGTTATATACCGGCGATTTAGGCCGTATTGACAAAAATGGTTATCTTTTTATTACCGGACGTAAAAAAGAGATTATTGTACTGCAAAACGGGAAAAATATTAATCCGGTAGAGTTGGAAACAAAATTGGAAAGTTATGAATGTATTACAGAAGCCGCCGTATTCCAAAAAAATGATAAATTGCATGCACTCATTGTGCCGGATTATGAACAACTAACAAAACTTAAAGTGAGTGATCCTGAAAAATATTTCAAAAAAGAACTCATCCCGGACATTAATCAACAACTAACTTCATACAAGCGGATTATGAAGTTTCTTTTAATAAATGAAGAGCTTCCACGCACCCGATTAGGAAAAATCCAACGATTTAAACTGGAAGATATATTTGAAAAGCCTAAAGCAAAAGAGAAAGTAGCTCATACAAAAGAAGAGCCTGTTTCTGAAGAATATAAGGTAATAAAAACCTATATCGAATCTCAGGTGGATATGACTATATCACCCGAAGATCATTTAGAATTTGATATTGCGATGGACTCGTTAGGAAAAATTACTTTAATTGATTTTATTGAGCGAACTTTTGGTGTTAAAATAGAAGAAGATAAATTGATTAAGTTCCCATCCATAAGTAATATGGTTGATTATGTGAAAGAAAACAAGTTGTTTCAAAATTTTGAATTACCCAACTGGTCGGAGATTTTAAAAGAAAAAATTCATTTTCAACTACCAAAATCATGGCCTACTCAATCGTTTATCATAAAATCTGCAAGATTTTTCTTTAAACTATATTTTAAGTTTAACACAAAAGGGTTAGAGAACATTCCCGAAGGTGCAGCTATTCTTACCCCTAATCACCAAAGTTTTTTTGACGGATTATTTGTTACAGCCTGTTTAAAACGCAAAACGATAAAAGACACCTATTTTTATGCCAAACGAAAGCATGTGAATAACCGCTTTTTAAAATTTATGGCGCACAGAAATAATGTCATTATCATGGACATGAATCTGGATATCAAAGAATCAATCCAAAAAATGGCCGCTGTTTTAAAAGAGAATAAAAAAATCATCATTTTTCCCGAAGGGACAAGAACAACGAATGGTGAAATGGGAGAATTCAAAAAAACCTTTGCTATTCTAAGTAAAGAGTTAAATGTACCTATTGTGCCCGTTGTTATTAAAGGAGTTTATGATGTTTTACCTGCAGGTTCAAAGTTTCCCAAACCATTCCGGGAAATTGAAGTAGAATATTTAAAACCTGTTTATCCAAAAGGACGTGATTTTGACGTACTTACCCATGAAGTTAAAGAGACAATTTATGAACTGGTTTCATAACCTGAAATCATAAAATACTGGTGATACAATCAAAAGAGGCTTCTATGCCATAAAGCAATAAAAGCCTCTTTATTCATTTCACTTCATCATTTTTCACGATACAAACAACAAGCCGGTAAAGCATTATACACTTCATCATCGGCTTTTACCTTTTCAGTATCATGTCCTGCCTTAGCAACAGCTTTATGAACATCATCTACTTTCACTTTACTGTCATCAAAGGTAATTTCAAGCATTTGGGTTTCTTTGTCCCAATCGGCTTTTGTAACACCTTCAAGTCCGGAAGCTGCTTTTTCAATGCGGTTTTCGCACATTCCGCAATTTCCATAGACCTTAAACTTTTCTGTTTTTACTTCCTGTGCACTTACACTAAAACTGGTGATCAGGAATAATCCTACCACTAAATTTAAAATTTTTGTTTTCATAACTTTTTCGTTTTTATTCATAATTATTATTCTGAATCTCTATATAGTGCATCTTAGAAAACACCAGTTTTTTTAGTGGCGTAATAAAAAACGTCAGGAACAAGGCTTGCAAAGAATTGGCAGCCAGGAGTTTACTGACGTAAATGACTAATTGCCAATGCGATCGTAACGCAGTTATTGACGTTTTCTTATAGCCACTAATTAACAAAAAATTCATCAGTTTTGATTGCATTTGCAGGCTTATCGTAACTCAACCGTTCGTACAAACAACAGTCGGGTAAATTATTGTAAACTGAATCAGGTGCTTTCACTTTTTCTGTATCGTGTCCAACAGCAGCAATAGCTTTATGTACATCAACAAGTTTTACTTTTTTACTGTTGTATGATAAATGAAGGATATGATCCTCAATACTCCACTCTGCCGAGGATACTCCATCAACTGACCGGGCTGCTTTTTCGATTCTGTCTTTACACATTTCGCAAGCACCACCTACTTCGAACATGGCATGTACTGAAACTTCATCTGTTGTTTCCATAGCATGAGCTGCATGATCATCTTCAGAGGTTGTTCCTCCGCTATTGCCGTGATCGTGGCCTACAGGTGCACTGCCACCCGAAGGATTCATCATACTTTTTTTCCCTTCCAGCTGAGCTGAAGCATCAATTTTAAACACTCCGTTAGTAGCAATCTCTTCTCCTGCTGATAAACCCTCCTCAACTACATAATAATCTCCGGCTAAAGGCCCCAAAACAATTTCCCGGTACAAAAAAGTTGGATTCTCCCTTTCGGGTACTTTTACGTAAACCACAGACCTTTTCCCTGTCCACAGCACAGATGACTTTGGTATCATCAACTGCTGCGTATTAGCAGCCTTTTGAGAATATAGTTTCCCGTTGGCAAACATTTCCGGTTTCAGCTTTTGCTCTGGATTACTTACTTCTACACGTACTTTTGCTGTTCTGGTTTTAGGATGAATAAAGGGATCGATAAACTGTGTATTTGCTTTATACGTTTTACCAGGTATTGACTTTACGGTAAACTCCATTTTATCGCCCTCTTTTATCCATGAAATATCCTCTTCGTAAGCATCAAACATAACCCATACTGTGGATAAATCAACAACCCTGAAAAGCGGGCCTCCCATTTTTACATAATCGCCCAATGTCACATGTCTTTTCATTACGGTTCCGGAAATTGGCGATAAAACATCAAAATACAATCTGGGTTCACCCTCCTGCTCAATTTGAACTATTTGTTCATCGGTTAAATCCCAAAGCCTTAGTTTGGCTCTTGCGGCCTGATAAATAGCCGGACGGCTTTCTTTAATGGCCAATGCTTCAATTAATTCACGTTGAGCGGATACTAATTCCGGAGAATAAATAGTAGCCAGGCGCTCCCCCTTGTTTACTTTTTCTCCGGTAAAATTAACATACAGTTTTTCTATCCTTCCGCCAAATCTTGCGGTCAGTTCTGCCATATTACGTTCATCAACAGCCACTTTCCCCTGAAGGTAAATTTCTTTTTCAGGATTTCCTTTCATTACTTTTGTCGTTTGAATATCAGCCAACTTAGCTGCCGATTCGGTGAGCATTACTTCGTTTGGATCAAAATCTTCGTCTCCGGAATCCATACTCTCAAGGGGAATTAGCTCCATACCACAAATAGGACAGTCGCCCGGTTTATCTTGTTTTATTTGTGGGTGCATCGAACAGGTCCATATAGTGGCCTCTTCTTCATGTTCATATTCATCATGAATTTCTGCTGTTTCTTTTGTTGGAGCAATGCCCTCAGAAGAATGAAACAGTAACCATCCCAACAAAATTCCGGTAATAAGTACAACAATTACCAGCTTATAATTCTCTTTTATATTTTTTATAATTGATTTCATAACATTAACGTTTATTTTCCCATTAAATAATATATAAATGCAATAACTGCCTGTTTATCTGCAACGGCTTTTTCCAAAGCCAGGTGGTATTGAAGAACTTTTCGCTCCATGCGTAAAATCTCTTCGAAATTTTTGTTTGCCGTAGCATATTCGGTTTCTAAAATTTTAAGCGATTTTCTGGCCAAATCCACTTGATTTTTATTTAGATTTATTCTGCGATCAGCATCCAAATAATCTTTCCATGTATTCTCAAACAACGTTTCCAGCGTATTGGATTTACTTTCCTTCTTTTTTTCATTAGCTAATTCCTGATAAGCTACTTCCTGAACCATAGCTTTATATTTGTTCCGATAAAGAGGTATGGTTATACCAACAGTAGGAAACACAAAGGCATCTTTACCCGAAAGATTATTTTCGCCTTCGCCGATAAAAATATAATCAAGGCCGATTTTCAAATCAGGCCTTCCTTCCAGTTTTGCAGCTTTCTTTTTAAATGCCAGCGCAGCCTGCTTGAACTCCAATTGCAATAATTGATGATTTTTCGATTGAATCGAATCCAGGGCTGCCTGTTTCGTTAACGGAAAATCCGTTCTCCATAAATTTTCTGGAAAATTAATTACAAAATCATTATTGGCGTTTAAAAGATTTCTAAAACTGGTTTCCAAAGCCCATTGCTTATCCTTTAAATTAGCTAACTGGTTTTCCAGTTCATTGATTTCTATTTGCACCCTGTATTCATCAACCATTGAAGCCAGTCCGGCTTCAACCTTTATGGTTGCCATTTTTTGGATTGATTGAAGCAATTCAATGTTTTCCAGCGTTATATCAATAGATTTCTGACTAAAATACAGGTTATAATAATCTGCTTTTACATCTTTAAAAAGTCTGGATTTTGTTTCTTCGAAAACTTCATATTCTGATTTTGCCAATTCAATTGCTGCATCATTTTTGGCTCCTAATGTTCCAAACCAGGGAAAAAATTGCGATGCCGAAATTTTAAATTGTTGTGGCCCCATCCGGGTCTCAACCGGACTCACAAAATAGGCAAAGGCAATTTGAGGGTCGGGCAATGCTTTAGCTTGCGGAATAACTTCAAGAGCAGCCATATATTCATTAAATTTAACCTGCAACTCAGGATTATTTTCCGCTGCTATCTGCAAATAGCGGCCTAAATCTTCTTGCGCATCAACAAATTGAGTAAATGACATAAATATTAGCAATGCGTAGAAATATATTAATTTATTTAATTTCATTGTTTTTAGATTTTTTATACTGATTAAAGGTGCTTCCAATAAAGTTGTTTAGTTTGACTTGTAAATCTTTTGCAACATCTATCATTTCCTTATACTGCTCATGATTGATTTTATTTCTATCCAACAAAAGTTCAAGCCAATGTATGGCAGACTCATTTAAAGAAGCTCTGGCAATATAATAGAATCTTATCTTGTCCAAATAATGATACCTGCCATAACCTTCAATAATGTTAGCTCCAACAGAATCCGTTGACTCAATAAATTGATCACCCATTATCTTTTTATCTTGCCAGGAAAGAGATTCATAAATATTCCACGCTATTTTAGATAATTGTCTTGCTAACTGATATACCTTTAAGTCTTTAGCTTCTATAAATTCTTTTTTGTTCATTATTATTAAAATTTACGGTTATCCTTCATTTTTCCCTTAAAGTACAATATTTCTCCTCTACATTGATTTCTATTGTATTTTTATTGTAATTCTATTGTATTTCTATTGTATTTCCATTGTATTTCCATTGTATTTCCATTGTATTCCCATTGTATTTCTATTGTATTTCTATTGTATTTCCATTGTATTTCCATTGTATTTCCATTGTATTTCCATTGTATTTCCATTGTATTTCCATTGTATTTCTATTGTATTTCTATTGTATTTC
>JASGMZ010000025.1 GCA_030156305.1 Bacteroidales bacterium
ACATTTGGGGTACGAACAATTCTTGCTCCACTTTAATCATTGTCGTATATATCAAAAATTTTGTCATGGCTCGGTTCATTTCGTTATATTTGCATTAACTTATTGCAAATTGTAAATGATAAAACTGTCCATCGTCATCGTTAATTATAATGTTAAACATTTCCTTGAGCAATGTTTAATATCTGTTTTTAAGGCACTCGAAGATATCCCTTCCGAAGTATTTGTTGTGGATAATAATTCTGTTGATGGCTCTTGTGCTATAATTAAAGAACGGTTTCCAAATGTAAAGCTGATAGAAAATAAAAAAAATCATGGTTTTTCTTATGCCAATAATCAAGGCATAAAAAAGGCCAATGGAGAATATATTCTTCTTTTAAATCCTGATACGGTGGTTGAAGAAGATACTTTTTCAAAATGCTTAAATTTTATGGATACACATCCTGATGCCGGAGGTTTAAGTGTTAAAATGATTGATGGCAAAGGCCGTTTTTTACCCGAATCAAAAAGGGCATTACCCACACCTGCAGTAGCATTTTATAAAATATTCGGATTATCAAAATTATTTCCACACTCAAAAAAATTTGCCCGCTACCATTTAGGCCATTTAAAAGATGACGAGATAAACGAAATAGAAATTCTACCCGGGGCTTTTATGTTTTTACGAAAAAAAGCCCTGGATAAAACCGGCTTACTCGATGAAACTTTTTTTATGTATGGTGAGGATATTGATTTATCGTACCGCATAACTTTATCAGGATTTAAAAATTATTATTATCCCGAAACAACCATTATTCATTACAAGGGCGAAAGCACTAAAAAGGGCAGCTTAAATTATGTGTTTGTATTTTACCAGGCGATGATCATTTTTGCCAACAAACATTTTTCAAAAAAAAATGCGAAGGTATTCTCAATACTTATTAATGCAGCTATCTATTTCAGGGCCTTTCTATCAATAATAAATCGTACTGTAAAAACATTATTTTTACCCGTTCTGGACATTATCCTTTTCTATGCGGCTTTTTATTTTATTGAACCAGCCTGGGAGCAATTTAAATTTCAGGGGCAGGGCCACTATCCCGATACCTTTCTACAGTATATCGTTCCGGCTTATATCTTTATTTGGATTTTATCGCTCTGGTTTAATGGAGGTTACTCCAAACACATAAAATTTAAAAACATCATTACAGGAATAATAACCGGCACAGTTATAATCCTTATTTTTTATGCACTTTTACCTATGGAATTAAGATTTTCCAGGGCATTAATAATTATTGGAACATTTAGTTGCTTTATTTTAGCCATTATAAATCGATATATTGCGCATTACCTCCCATTTACACACCATAAATTTTTTAATACAAAAAAATTAAGAATGATCATTGCCGGATTAGAAGATGAAATAAACCGGGTAAAACAGATCATCGCTGAGACCAATATCTCACCTGAAATCGCTGGGTATGTATCTCCGGGACAAACTTTAAGCACGTCGTATTATTTGGGTAGTTTAGACCAAATAGAAGAAATCATAAAAATTCACCAAATCGACGAAATTGTATTCTGTGCTAAAAATATTCCCGCACATAAAATCATGAATACCATGTTAAAAGTTTCATGTTATGATGTTGATTTTAAAATAGCTCAACCAGAAACACTCTCAATTATCGGAAGCAACTCAATAAATACATCCGGAGATCTTTATGCCGTTGAAATAAATTCCATTGCCAGAGAAAACAACATCCGCAATAAAAGATTTTTTGATATCATATCATCAACTATTATATTGATAATAAGCCCATTGTTATTGCTATTATCAAAAAATTCCTTTAACTTAATAAACAATTCGTTTAATGTTTTGTTAGGATTTATAACCTGGGTAGGATATTATCAGGATGATAAAATTAAAACAAATCATCTGCCTAAAATTAAAGATGGCGTTTTATCGCCTGTAATACTTTTAAAAAAAACAGATCCTAACCAAACAGTATTTAATAATGCAAATATGATTTATGCAAAAAACTATACCGTTTGGAATGATCTTAGAATCCTGCTCAAAGGAATAAATCTATTAGACAGAAATATAAAAACTGTTAAATAGCAAAATGTACAACAAAGAATAATGTTTAAAAATTATGGCAAAAGTAGAGATATTACTGCCTGCAATGGGCGAAGGAATAATAGAAGCAACCATAACAAAATGGCTTGTAAAAGAAGGCGACAAAATAGAAGAAGATCAATCAATTGCTGAAATAGCAACTGACAAGGTTGATTCTGAAATACCATCACCTCAAGATGGTGTAATTGAAAAATTATTATTTAATGAAAATGATATTCCCAAAGTGGGTGATACTATTGCAATATTAAGGGTAGAAGGAGATAACGAAGCTGAAATAGAAACATCTAAAAAGCAAGAACCGGAAAAAGTAAAAGAAGAGGAAAAACCTTCAAAAGCAATACAACAAGATGAGCCTAAAGAAGAGATATCCACATCATCTCAATTAGAGCAACCTCTTGGCAGCCGGACACCCAAAGGGAGATTTTTATCACCATTGGTTAGAAACATTGCCGAAAAAGAAAATATTACGGCCCATGAACTCGACCTAATAAGAGGTAGTGGAAATACGGGAAGAATAACCAAAGATGATATTATGAACTATATAAATACAAGATCGTCGAGTGGGGTGCAACCTGTACCGGAAGTTTCCGATGCAAAACAACAAAAACCTTCAGAACCTACCAAACCACAAGTAAGTAAAGATCAACTTTATGGTGGTGGCGATTATGAAATTGTGCAAATGGACCGAATGCGTAAACTCATTGCCGACCATATGGTTCAGTCCAAACAAATATCACCGCATGTTACTTCATTTGTCGAAGCAGATGTAACGAATATGGTAAAATGGAGGGAAAAAAATAAAGCAAAATTTCAAGAACGCGAAAATACCAAATTAACCTTTACACCGCTATTTATTGAGGCTACGGTTAAAGCATTAAAAGATTATCCAACCATTAATGTTTCTGTTGATGATGATAAGATAATTCTGAAAAAGAATATTAATATTGGAATGGCAACCGCATTGCCATCAGGAAATCTGATTGTTCCGGTTATAAAAAATGCTGATAAATTAAACTTAGCCGGTTTAGCTTCAAATGTAAACGATTTAGCTAACCGGGCGAGAGAAAATAAATTGAAACCCGAAGAAATTCAGGGCGGAACATTTACGATTACTAATTTTGGAACTTTTCAAAATATATCGGGAACTCCAATCATTAATCAACCGCAAGCAGCCATTTTAGGAATTGGAGGCATCACTAAAAAACCAGCTGTAATTGAAACAGCTGAAGGAGATGCTATTGCCATTAGGCATATTATGATACTATCATTGGCTTACGATCATAGAGTAATTGATGGTGCATTAGGGGGAATGTTTTTAAAACGCATTGCCGATTATCTGGAAGATTTCGATATAAAAAGAAATATCTAAGAAACGATAAACTCCGGCCATTTGCCGGAGTTTTTTTATAATATCAACATTTACAAAACTTCATATAATTTTATTACATTTGTTCAAAGAGTTTTATATTTGGCTATAAATTACTTAACCCAGTAAAATATTATATTAATTTGTAGCCTATTCAAAAAAACCTAATAATAACGAACAAATGAGGAAATATTTACTAACTTTTATAATTATTCTCACCACATGTAGCCTTGCTATTTCACAATCAAAAAAAGAGTTAAAAAGAGCTTTTGTGAATGCCGAATTTTATCTTTTATATAACGAATATAAAGAAGCATTACCGCTTTTTATGGAGCTTTATCATGCTGGCCGTGAGGATGCCAATGTTAAATATCGTATTGGATATTGTTATTTAAACATTCCTAACCAAAAAGATAAGGCTATCCAATATTTACAAGAAGCTATTCAGGATATTTCCGAAAATTATAAAGTGGGTGATTATAACGAAAAAAAAGCCCCTATTGAAGCCTATTATTATTTAGGTATTGCCTACAGAGTGACCAACCAGATGGAAGAAGCGATAGAAGTTTTTAATAAATATAAAAAACTCCTCAACCCTGCTGATCAAGAAAAAAATAAATTGGTAGAAACACAATTAACTGCCTGTAAAAATGCCATTGAATTAAGCAGAAAACCTACCAATATTATGGAAACCAACCTGGGAAAAAATATCAATAATCAATATCCAAACACAAACCCAGTGGTTTCCGACGACGAAGAGACAATTGTTTTTTCCAGTGAACTTAGATTTTACAGCGGAGTTTTTATGTCGAAAAAAAGAGACGGCAGATGGCTTCCGGCAAGAAATATTTCGTTGGAATTTAATTCAGAATTCCCTGTTGTTCCGGTTTTTATTACTAGAGATGGCAATACCTTGTATCTCCAAAGAAACGACCAGGATATTTACAATCTTTATGTAAGCAGATATACTAATGGAGTTTGGAGTCAGTTGGAAAAATTAAATCACAATATCAACTCTAAAGCAAATGAAACCCACGCTTGTATTACTGATGATGGGAAAACCTTATATTTTGTGAGCAACAGAGAAGGTGGTTTTGGAGGATTTGACATTTACAAATCAACATTAGATGCCAATGGTGAATGGGGGCCTCCCATTAACCTTGGAGCCACAATAAATAGCTACTTAGATGAAGTTACTCCCTTTATTGCCGAAGATGGTAAAACACTTTACTTTTCGTCTCAGGGGCATTATAATATTGGAGGATTCGATATTTTTAAAGCAACTAAAAATGGCGACTCATGGGCAAAGCCACAAAATCTGGGATACCCATTTAATACAACCGATGATGACATCTTCTTTTTTCCGTTAAACAATGGGAAAATTGCTTATTATTCAAAATTTAAAGAAACAGGATTTGGAGAAAACGATATATATCGAATTGAAATTTTCGATCAAGAAATCATTCCCGAAGAAGAATAAAAAATCCATTAAAAATACAAAATTCAAATCATTACAATCAATTGTATCTTAATAGTAAAAAATTATTGATTAGAGGGAAAATATTATTATTTTTAATTAATTTCGTATGTTTTGATAATTGATAAAAAAATGAAAAAAATAATACTAGCCTGTTTAGTAACTTTTAGTTATATCTCTGTTTCTTCACAAGAATACTATCAACTGGAAGAAATGTTCCTTGATGCTGATTCCTGGTTTTTTTACGAAGATTACAAAGAAGCACTTCCATTATTTCAGCGAGTACTAGATGCCGATTCAACAAATTATAATGTGATGTATAAAATTGGATTTTGTTACCTTCACATCCCGGGACAAAAAATAAAATCCATTCCTTATTTAGAAAAAGCAGCAGATAATTATACCCTTAATTACCGAAACAATACTTACGCAGAAAGAAAAGCCCCATTAGACGCCGTATTTTATCTCGGTAATGCATACCTTATAAATAATCAAATTGACGAAGCTATTGATGCATATACTGCTTTTCAGAATAAAATATCACAAAATAAAAAAATGCTTAATAGAGATATTTACGACAAAGCGTATATCCAAAAACAATTTGATGCTTGCCGAAATGCTTTAAAATTTCAGGAAAACCCGGTTAATTTTATTGCCAACAACTTAGGAAGTCCAATAAACACCAGATTTACTGAATTTAACCCGGTTGTTTCGGGCGATGGTTCTACCCTGGTTTTTACGACATCCCTCAAATTTTACGATGCTATTTTTTATTCCAAAAAAGAAAATGGGAAATGGACTTTTCCCATCAATTTAATGACTCAATTAGGGGTTGATAATAATACCTCTACCCTATCTTTATCACAGGATGGAAAAGAGCTTTACCTCTATCGTGACGATGATTTTGACGGGAATATCTATGTTAGTTTTTTCCGTAACGGAAAATGGACAAAAGTTAAAAAATTAAATGAAAATATAAACACTAAATACTGGGAATCACACGCTTCGCTATCTCCTGACGGACAAAAATTATATTTTACAAGTAACCGCGAAGGCGGATTGGGCGATTTAGACATCTACGTTTCGGAACGTTTAACGGATACAACTTGGGGTGTCCCTAAAAACCTGGGAGAAAATATAAATACCCAATGGAATGAAAATACTCCCTTCTTATCTGTTGATGGCAGTAAACTCTTTTTTAGCTCCGAAGGGCACGAAAATATGGGTGGATATGATATTTTTTATTCTAAAAACATAAACGGAGTATGGAGTAAACCGGTAAATATTGGCTACCCGATTAATACAACCGATCATGACTTATTCTTTGTACCATACAAAAATGGCCAATTTGCCTACAGCTCTGAATATTCATATTTAGGACATGGCGGAGCAGATATTTATCTTTATCAACTTTTTCATATCCCACAAAACAATCGGATTAAGGTAGAAGGTATTTTAACCATGGATAATCCGGATAACCGAAACCGTAAAGATTTTATCATTCATATTACCGATACGGTAAATAACGATACCATTGCAATACTCCATCCAGATAATGACAAAGAAAAATATCAATACAGAACATCGCGAGGCAAAGATCACCTGGTTTGGGAAGGAGAATCTGATAAAGGAGTTCTTTATTTTATTTCAAAAGAATATAAAATTAAAGAAAAATTTCTTGAACCTATTGAGCTAAAAGAACCAAAGAAAATTGCCCTTGAAGATTCTGTACCTGAGATAAAACTAGAGCAAAATAATTTCAGGGTAATAAGTGATCAGGAAAACGTAAAGATTAAACTTTCACTTCAAAAAGGGAATAAGCTTATTGTAAACACTTTTTATAATGATAAACTTATAAATAGCGAAGAATTTAACATTCAAAAAGAAGAATTTATCTATGAATATAAACCACTTGAAGGCCAATCCAAAATAAGTTTCAGCCTGATCGATAAAAACAACAATATTAAAACAGAAGAAGTAACGGTATCATATACTCCTGCTGATACTGAAGCTGAACTTGCTGTTACAGAACAAATTATTGATTTTAGCGATGGAGATAAAAAAGTTAAAATTAAACTTTCTGTGGAGAAAAATTCCAAATTATATGTCGAAACTTATGTAGAAAATAAACTAATAAATAAAGAAAGTTTTGATGTTAAGAAAGATGAGTTTATCTATGAATTTGAACCAAAAGCTGATAATAGCCGCCTAAAATTTAAACTAATAGATAAACATCAAAATATTAAAAACGAAGAAATTATTATTTCCTATAAACCTGTAAGTAAAGAATTTGCAGATGTTTTAAATAATATTATCTCTTTCGATTCAAAAAGTTTTAAACAAATTATTACATCAAAAGATATACGCCAGGCCAAAACAGTAAAAGAATTAATCAATAATTTTTATACACAAGCTGCTAAAGCTGGGTTATCGGAGCAAGATGCAAAAGCATTCATTGTTGCATTAGCTATAAATGCCTCAAATAATACGAATAAATTTATTTCAGATCTTGCAGAAATAGCTGCCGGAGATTTAAAATTTGTTTTAGATTCAGCTATTCAACATAATTTACCATTTAACTCTAATTTAGAAGTTGTAAATTATTTGAAAAAACAAACAGCAAATTATAATTATACTTACAATGATATTGTAAATTTACTTGAAACATATCTGCAGGACTCTGATTTTGAAGTTGAATATCTTACACAACTTCTAACTGAACTTGCAAACCATGACTTTAATAATATCCTTGCAAAAATGGATATTTCTGCGTTAAATATGATTACACTCGAAGATTTTAAAAATTATCTGAGCCAACAAAATATTTATAGCAACAAACAATTAGAACAGCTATATGCAATATTGGAAGGATTAATACTAAATCAAGAATCAGCAGCAGCGTCTACAGATGATAAACAGATATCAAGAAAAACAGAAGATAATAATCAATGGGTACTATTAACCAGCCTCATTATCTGCTTTATTATCTTAGGATTAATCATTGTTTTCTTTAATAGAAGAAAAAAGAATAGAAACAGTAGAGATAAAATTGAATCATAATAAAAATTAGTATTTTTATATTATATTATGTAAATTGAAAACTGTTTTCAATCACTAAAATCTATGAGAAAAATTGTTCTGTTCATTCTATTTTCCTTGCTTGCAGCAGATTTTTATGCACAGGAAAATATCAATGCAAAAGAAATCTTTATGGATGCCGAATATTACATCCTCTATGAAGATTACCAGGAAGCACTTCCTCTTTATCAAAAATTAGTAAGCAATGGTAAAAATGATGCCTACGTTAATTATCGTATTGGCGAATGTTATTTAAACATTCCGGGATTAAAAGACAAAGCCATCCCCCATCTTGAAAAAGCAAAGGAAAATATTTCCTTAAAATTTAAGGAAGGTTCGCTAAAAGAAACTGCGGCTCCGGAACAAACCCTGTTTTACCTTGGAAAAGCCTATCAAATTAATAATAAGCTGGATAAGGCAATAGAGTTTTATCAAAGATTTAAAGAGATGTTGGCTGTTGATGATATTTATAATATCGACTATGTTGACCAACAAATTCAAACTTGCATGAATGCAAAAGAATTAATGCAAAATCCGGTAAAAATAAAAAAAACAAATTTGGGAAAACCTATAAATAACGAATATCCCAACACCAGACCCGTAGTCTCTGCTAACGAAAACATACTTCTGTACACCACAAAATTAAAATTTTATGATGCCATATATTTTTCCCAAAAAACAAATGGTGAATGGCAGGTACCCCAAAACCTAACTCCGGTCATTAGATCCGATGGTGAGTTTTATCCATCATCTATTTCTTTTGACGGGAAAACATTTATTTTATTTAAATATGAAGGTTTTAGTGGCGATCTATACATTAGCAGGTATGAAAAAGGAACCTGGCAGATCCCTGAAAAATTAAATAAAAATATTAACTCCAGATCCTGGGAAACAAATGCATGCCTGTCTCCCGATGGAAACACAATTTATTTTGTAAGCGACCGAAAGGGAGGTTTTGGCGGACTGGATATTTACAAATCTACCTGGAATGAGGAAACACAAACCTGGGGAGAAGCAATCAATTTAGGCCATGAAATTAATACTCCATTTAACGAGGAAATACCCTCAATTTCTGATGACGGAAAAACCCTTTATTTTAGTTCTCAGGGACATTACAATATGGGAGGATTCGATATATTTTATGCAAACAAATCAGACGAAAATCAATGGTCAACTCCTGTTAATATTGGTTATCCCATAAACACCACCGATGATGACCTTTTCTTCTGTCCTGTTAAAAATGGAAATTTTGCCTATATTTCTAAATTTGATGAGAATGGTTTTGGCCAGGAAGACATTTTCCGTATTGAAATATTCTCTCCCACCCACCCATTTCTTGTAAATGTTAAAGGACAAGTTACTTTACAAGATAATAAAACCGATTTTAACGCAAAAGATTTTAGCATTCATGTGATGAACTCATCTAAAACTAAAATTTTAGATACCCTCTTATTAGATGAAGAAACCGGAAAATTTAGCGTTGACTTAAAACCAGGGAACTACAATTTTTTTTTTAACGGAAAAGAATATAAACAAAAAACCAAATCATTAATTATTCCTGAAAATTATACCCGCGATGATTTAACACTTAATGTTGAATTAGTTCCCTTGGCTGTTAGCACAGGCGAATACCTTACCATTAAAAGTATTTTTTTTGACTTTGATTCTTATCATTTAACAAAAGAAGCTAAAATTGAGCTGGAACGATTATATAACTTAATGATTAAATATCCCAGCTTATACATCGAAGTTATAGGACATACCGATGCCATAGGTTCTGCCTTTTATAATTTAGAATTATCCATTAAAAGAGCGCGTGAAGCTATAAATTATTTAACGCAAAAAGGAATAGAACAAAAAAGATTTGTAGCAAAAGGAGCCGGAAAAGAGGAGCCGGTTGCCATTAACACAAACGTTGATGGAACAGATAATCCCGAAGGACGAAAATATAACCGACGAGTAGAAATTAAAATTCATAAATCAGATAAAAAATTAATTATAAAAGAAGATATAAATATTCCGGAACATTTAAAACACCAAAATTTATCGTATTATGTTTTAATTGCAAAACAAAAAGATAAATTACCTGACAATTATTTTGAATCATACGAAGCATTAAAAAATTATCCGATTAAAGAACATAAAAATTCAGAATATGTATATACCCTGGGAAATACGAAAGAAAAATCTGAATTAATTAAAATTTTTAACACCATACTTGAGCTAGGTTTTGATAATGCCGAAATTATTTCGAGTTATGATTTACAAAATATCCTATATCAAAACAAAACCAGATCAGAGGTAAACCTTGATAATAGTACTGCACTATTTGGTATTCAATTAAAAGCACTTCAAAAACCAGTTGATGTAAAAACATTTGAACCGCTTGAGGTGAAAAAAATTAAATGCATGGATGGCTATTATCGCTACATTTATGGAGAATATAATTCCTTCAAAAAAGCCCAAGAAAAATTAAATGAAATAATTGAAAAGGGATATACTGATGCATTCGTGGTAAACTTAAATCAGCTAAAATAAAACGATTGAACATTTTAATTGGCAAAATTACGCAGCTAAGAGCTATTGAACCCAACGATATTGATTTAATTTATCAATGGGAAAACAATGCTGAAATATGGCAGATAAGTAATACACTTACACCTTTCTCCCGATCAATAATTAAACAATTTATTAATAATGCGCATTTAGATATTTTCCAGGCAAAACAATTACGCCTGATGATTGACAAAATCGATAAAAAACCAACCGAAACGGTTGGAACCATTGATTTATTTGATTTTGACCCTTTTCATAAGCGGGCGGGTATTGGTATTCTGATTGCCGAAGAAAAAGACCGGCAGAAAGGTTACGCCTCCGACGCATTGGACGTTTTAATAAACTATTGTTTTTCAGTACTTCAGCTACATCAACTTTACTGCAATATATCTTGCGACAACATATCAAGTATTAAGCTCTTTGAAAATAAAGGATTTAAACTTATAGGGGTAAAAAAAGATTGGCTATTAACACCCGAAGGTTGGCAAAATGAATTGATGTATCAACGAATTAATTCCGGAACATCTTTTAAAAAAATATAGTTTTGTTTTTCAACATCAATTTTACAACAGTAGTGTTCCAAACCATTCGTAACAACTAAATATTCAACATTTAATTTCATATTATACCGTGCAATCTGATCAAAAACTTTTTGATTAATATGAACATTTGTTGCCTTACACTCAATAATTAAAAAAGGTTGTCCCAAACGATTATAAACAACAGCATCGCTCCTTTTCGATAAAGTATTCAGTTTAAATTCTTTCTCAACAGCTATTAGCGAAGCAGGATATTTTTTTTCTTCTACAAGGTATTTCAGAAAATTTTGCCGAACCCACTCTTCAGGTGTTAATAAAACATATTTCTTTCGGATAAAATCAAAAATATATTTTCTTTGTTCTTTAAATTTTATATTAAACGAATAAGTTGGTAAATTTAGCCGGTCCATTCTATAGAAATTAGAATAAATTTTACCGAAATATCATATTTTTTAAAGAGAAAAAAAAATAATACACCATAATATGAAAACAAAAGAGGAAATAGTAAAAGATTGGCTTCCAAGATATACAGGTTGCCCTTTAGACAAATTTGGAGAATATATCCTTTTAACAAATTTTAGTCATTATCTTGAGTTATTTGCCGAGTGGCATAACGTATCCATTATAGACCTGTCAGCCAACATGCCATGTGCTACAGCTGATGGAATTACCATGATAAATTTTGGAATGGGAAGTGCAAATGCAGCAACCATTATGGATTTATTAAGTGCTATTGAACCCAAAGCGGCATTATTTCTGGGTAAATGTGGCGGATTAAAAAAGAAAAATAACCTGGGCGATTTTATATTACCCATTGCTGCCATCCGGAGCGAAGGTACCTCTAACGACTATTTACCCCCTGAAGTTCCTGCATTGCCGGCATTTAAATTACAGATGGCCGTTTCAAGTTCTATTCGCGATTTAAACCGCGATTATTATACCGGAACGGTATTTACTACCAATAAAAGAGTGTGGGAATATGATAGCAGATTTAAAAAATACTTGCAAAAAACACGATCCATGGCTATTGATATGGAAACGGCAACCATTTTTATTGTTGGGTTTGCTAATGAAATTCCTTCTGGCGCCCTACTGATGGTTACCGATCAACCGATGATTTCTACCGGTGTTAAAACAAGCAAAAGTGATAGACTGGTTACGGAGAAATTTGTCGATCATCATGTTAAAATAGGAATTAATGCATTAAAAGAGATTAAAAACAATGGCGAATCGGTTAAACATTTACGTTTTTAAGCTAAATGTTTTTAGGTTAAAAGGATTTTGATATGAAATACGAACAAATTATTGCTGATTTAAAAAATAAAATCTATAAACCCATCTATTTTCTTTTTGGCGATGAACCATATTTTATTGATTTAATTACCAAATATATACAGAACAATGTTCTAACCGAAGAGGAAAAAGCTTTTAATCAAACCATTTTATATGGAAAGGATACCGATATCTATAGCGTAATAAATGCAGCTAAGAGATTTCCAATGATGGCTAACTACCAGGTTGTTATTGTTAAAGAGGCACAAGATATTAAGGATATCGAACCGTTGGTTCATTATGCAACAACTCCCTTAAAATCAACAATCTTAGTTATTAATTACAAATACAAAACGATAGACAAACGGAAAAAACTTTATAGGGTAATTCATGAAAATGCGGTCGCTTTTGAATCGCGAAAGCTTTACGATAATGAAATCCCAGGATGGATTAATAATTATGTAAAAACAAAAAATAAACAAATTGGCCCAAATTCCGGAATGTTGTTAAATGAATATCTGGGTAACAACTTAGGTAAAATTGCGAATGAGCTGGATAAATTAATTATTACCCTACCAGATAAGGAAGATAAAATCACTACAGCCCATATTGAACGTAATATTGGCATAAGCAAAGACTACAATAATTTTGAGTTACATAAAGCGTTAACCCAAAAAAATGTTTTGAAATCCAACCGCATTGTAAACTATTTTGCCCATAATCCAAAAGATAACCCAATAACGCTAACCTTAACTTCGCTGTACATGTTTTACAGTAAAGTACTGGCTTATCATTTTATCAAAAATAAAAAAGACCGCCGCAGTGTTGCTGCAACATTAAAAGTAAATCCATATTTTCTTGGCGATTATGAAACTGCAGCGAGACAATATAATCCTAAAAAAGTAGTTGAAATAATTGAGCTGCTGAGAGAATACGATTTGCGCTCGAAAGGGTACAATAATGTAAGCACCTCACCTGGAGAACTATTAAAAGAACTGGTATACAAAATATTACACTAACAACTTTAATATGACTATTTTTATCATTATTGTAACATCATTGATATCTATTGTGGCTTTTGGCAACAGAGAACTATTTGAAAAGTTACAGTTAAATCCTTATAAGGTATACCATAAAAAAGAATGGTACAGATTAATATCACATGGGTTCTTGCATGCCGACTGGGTACATTTAATCATCAATATGATTGTTCTGCTTTCGTTTGGTAGTGCTGTAGAAAACATTTTTAAACAATTGGCTGCCAATGGAATCATTAAATCACCGGTTCTTGTTTTTGTGTTGCTGTATTTTATTAGTATGATTGCGGCAACCTTAACTACTGTTGTTAAACAAAAAGATAACGCATGGTACAATTCGGTAGGTGCATCGGGTGCAGTCTCGGCCATAATTTTTACCAGTATCTTTTTCCAACCGTTGGCCAGGCTTTATTTGTTTGCCGTAATTCCTATTCCGGGCATTGTTTTTGGCGTTTTATACCTTGGTTATTCGCATTATATGAGCAAAAAAGGAGGTGATAACATCAACCACGATGCACACTTCATTGGTGCTGTAGTAGGTTTTATTTTCCCTTTATTTATCGATCCATCTTTAATTCATGTGTTTTTAAATCAACTTTTTAATTTTTAACTGCCTATGAATAAAGCTGTATTTTTCGACAGAGACGGAGTAATTAATTACGAACGTGGCGAATATACTTACCTGCCTAAAGACCTTATAATTAATGAAGGGATTATTCCATCGTTAAAAAAATTACAGGAGCATGGTTTTTTATTGATTATCGTAAGTAACCAGGGGGGGATATCTAAAGAGTTGTACACCAAAGAACAGGTTGAAGAAGTGCATCAATATTTAAAGGACGAATTAAAAAAACACGAAATCCAATTAACCGAAATTTATTATTGTCCGCATCATGCGGCTTTTGAAAATTGCCTGTGCCGTAAACCCAAAAGCCTGATGCTGGAAAAAGCCATTGCCCGGTTCGATATTGATAACCAGTCATCATACATGATTGGCGACAGCGAACGAGATATTACGGCTGCCAAAAAACTTGGATTGAATACCATTAAAATTGAACCTAACGAGAATATTGAAAAATATATCCATAAAATTATAATACCCAACAAACAATAAGAAATTTAGTATTTTAATAATGGTAAAAAGTAAACTTTTATTTACCTTTGTCGTATAATTAACCGGTTAAATAAATGAAATGTTCTGAGCTTTACAGGCTTTTAATTAAGGAATGGTTGGTATCCTGTTTCATAAAGATGGCCACATGTAAAATTAAAAGAGAAGCTGGATTAAAGGAGTAACGTATGAAAACGACAAAGAAAAAAATTACATTAATTGTTGAAAAGACGGATACAGGGTTTTCTGCATATGCAGAAAATTATCCGGCATTTACCACTGGAAAAACAATTCCGGAATTGATTAATAATTCATTTGAGGCATGTAGTTTTTATTTTGAAGAACAAAATATCAAGCTTACTCATGATAATATAAAATTTGAAATTGACTTCAAGCAATTTTTTCAATATTATAAAATAATAAATTCAAAATTTCTTGCAAAAAAAATCGGAATGAACCCAACCTTATTATCTCAATATGTACAAGGACACAAGAAACCTTCCAGTTCACAAACAGAAAAAATTTTAATGGGCATTCATCAAATTGGGCAAGAATTATCTGAAATCAACTTAATTTACAGATAAATCATGCTTAATTCCTGATTAAAAATAATTAAACATTGTAAAATGAAGACTGAAACAATAACCCATATAATTGATTTATTAAAAAAAGATAAACTAATCTTTAAGAAAGATTTTACTGCTGAAGATCTTACTGCTGAACTAATTTTAAAATTACAACAAAAGATAAAAAAAGAACATCAAATTATCCGGTGGACTTTGGGAGTTACGCTTCTTTTGGTGTTTCTTTCTTTTCTTTACTTAGACCTATCGTTAAATAGTTCTACAAAATTTGCCGAACATATCGTTCGTTTTTGGTATATATTTCTCCCTATGTTAACAATCAATATCTTTCTTTCAAAATACAGCTGGAATGCAAAAAGAAACTTATTGATACTTGATTTATTAGAAAAAGAAAAAATAACCGAAACTGAATAAAATGAAATATTACAAAGACCTGCATCCTCAGCCAGAATCTAATAAATTCCATCTTATACTGGGAATTCTTTTTATTATATTATCTATCGCTTTAATTATAACAAATTTCGTTGAAGACGGTTTTTTAACTATTTTTAATTGGTTCTACAGCTTTATCTTATTTTTAAACGGAGTAGTTATACTTTTACAATATCGGGGAATTAATATTGATCGTATTTTTGGAAAAAAATTCATTCGGGTTACTCCCGAACAAATTTGCTACAAACCCACTCATCGAAGTAAAGAACAGATTGTAAACTGGAAGGAAGTGGAGGCTATAAAATTTAACATTTACTCGGTTGACATTATCAGCCATTCTCATACATTAAATATAAGTTATCAGTCACAAAGTTTTCAGGACATACAATTGTTCAAACAAACCATACTACAAAGCGCCGAACAAAAATCTATTCCTGTTCAGCATAAAAATCAATAAAACTTAAACTATGCCGGTTAACTCATTCATACTTTTTAATGGCAATTATTATCGTAAAGAGGATTTTGGTTTGAGTTATCAAAACAGGGCTTTTTGCTATGGCGATGCCCTTTTTGAAACCATGCATGCCAATGGTACACAAATACAATTTTTTACCGGCCATATGATTCGCTTGCGTTTTGGAATGAAAACACTCGGAATGAAAATTCCGGTAAATATGGAGAATGACACTATTGAAAAAGAAATTATCAAACTGTTACATAAAAACAAACTTTATCAGGGCGTAAAAATACGGCTAACAGTTTTTAGAAACGAAGGTGGAAAATACACCCCTAAAGACAACTCGGTTTCATACCTGGTAGAAACAGAGTATTTGGAGAATGAACAATACCAACTTAATACCAAAGGATTATCCATTGGAATATTTGATCAAATTAAGAAGCCGGTAAATAAACTATCAAATTTAAAATCTGCCAATGCATTAATTTACATTCAGGCCGGTTTATATGCACAACAAAATAATTACGATGATTGCCTGTTAGTCAACGAACAAAACCACTTAGTTGAAGGGATTAGCTCAAATCTTTTTTTAAAAAAAGATAAAACATTATATACACCACCGCTGAGTGATGGCCCGGTAGCCGGTATTCTGCGAAAACAAATACTAGAAATTGCCGATTCGCTCAACTTTAAAATTGTGAATAACCAATCCTTGGATGAGCAACAACTGCTGCAAGCCGATGAAGTATTTTTAACTAATAGTATTTCAGGAATACAATGGGTTTTAAGCTATAAAGAACGTCGATATTTTAATTATACAGGAAAATTACTGATGGATGAATTAAATAAATATGCTTTTCATACCTGGCATAAACATTAATTCATTGCCGGATTTTCAGGAAAATTAGCCCATATCTTATACTTTCTTCCCAGCTCATTCAACGTTTTTTTCCAGATATTTTTATCCGCCAACATAATTTTAGATGCTTTTACTTCGCTTACCAGCCATGCATTGTCGGCAATTTCATCTTCAAGCTGCTGTGGACGCCATCCTGAGTATCCTAAAAAGAAACGTACTTGCGAGGGTTTTACCATGCCCTCCTTAATCAGTTCTTTTAAGCTATTAAAATCGCCACCCCAGTAAACATTTTCCACTACATGTACTGCATTAGGGATTAACTCGCCTAATGTATGTAAAAAATGGACAGTGTCTTTACCCACAGGGCCTCCCACATAAACTTTTCCTTTAAAGTGTGGAAAATCAAAAAGGATCTCATTTACGGGCAAATCAATGGGTTTGTTTAATACAAATCCTACCGAACCCTGATCGGAATGTTCGGTTAAAAAAACTACCGAACGTTTAAAATAAGTATCCGAAAGCAAAGGTTCCGAAATCAATATTCTGCCCTGCTTTGGGGCTAAATTTTCATGTTGGATGTTTAAAAAATCAAAATCTAAATACATTCCCATACGTTAATCATTTAATCTTAAAATACAAATTAATTAAATTTTTTCAATTTTCAAAAATAATTCATCACAATTTAACAATTATTAACATTCTAAATATCAATTTATTTAAAGAATATCTCCAGAATTTATTTCCGAACTTTATCTTCCTGTATTCATTCAGAAAATAAACGAAAAATGAAGTTCATCGTCTAAAAATGTGATGATATCAATTTTTTATCTATTTTAGAGATGAATTTTTATTAAAAAAAGTTGCTAATGAATCGCTTTTTACAAATAAATTTGCCAATTCTTTGTTTTTTAATACTTTGTATTTCATCTTCCTTTGCGAATGATAATCCTGATCTGAAAGATCCTCAGCTTAAACAGGAAGATGTGCGGATTGAAATGACGGATATTATTGTTAAAAACATCGAAACCAACATTAACATCCATTTTAAAGACCCGGATTTCAGACAAATCTTCGAAGGTTATCCGGTTACGGTTTATATAAATGGAAATCCGGTAGAAACCAAAGTAGTAAAAGGTGCAGCAACAGTAAAATATAAGTTTAAGAAAAAACAAACTTTCCAGATACAAATTTCCGAATTCACGTTTACCAAAAAAGTGACACCCATCCCGTTATGGTTTTCCATCATACCTCCATTAATAGCTATATTGTTTGCCCTTATTTTTAAAGAGGTATTTACGGCTTTATTTATAGGTATTTTGGTTGGAACTGCTACCATGTTTTGGTATCAGGATGTATCACTTTTTCCTGCTATTTTTAAAGGTATTTTTGCTATTGTTGATACCTATATTTTAGAAGCGCTTACCCAAAGCGGACATATGGCTATTATCATTTTTTCAATGCTCATCGGTGCGATGGTAAATATTATCACCCGCAATGGTGGGATGAAAGGAATAGTAAACATTTTATCCCGATATGCCAATAGCCCTCGATCCGGACAATTTGTTACCTGGCTGTTAGGAATTGCGATCTTTTTCGACGATTATGCCAACACGCTGGTGGTGGGAAATACCATGCGCCCGGTTACCGACCGGCTTAAAATTTCGAGAGAAAAACTTGCTTACATTGTAGATTCAACGGCTGCACCTGTTGCTGCCATTGCTTTTGTTACCACATGGATTGGAGCCGAACTAAGCTATATTCAGGATGGAATAGCTACCATTGGTATTGACGAAAGCCCATACAATGTATTTATTAACTCATTAGCCTATTCGTTTTACCCGATTTTTGCCTTAATTTTTATCCTGATCTTAATCCGCAAGCAGGTGGATTTCGGGCCTATGTTTAAAGCTGAGAAAAAGGCCAGGCTATCCGAAGCAAAACAGGAGGAGGAGGATGATAACACCACCTTTTCCAATCAGCTCAACGAGTTAGAAGTTCCAGAGGATGTAAAACCCCGGTGGTATAATGCAGCGATACCGGTTTTTATAGTTATTTTCGGCACCTTTGCCGGATTGCTGTATACCGGGTGGAACCAGGAAGTGTGGGCCGACGATGCCATCGGTTTTTCCAAAAAACTTTCCATAATTATTGGTAATAGTGATTCTTACAAAGCATTGCTTTGGTCTTCAATTTCCGGCGTACTGATGGCTATTCTACTCACCCTTTCGCAAAAAATATTAAACTTAAAAAATACGGTCGACAGTATGATTAATGGGTTCCGCACCATGCTAACCGCTATTGTTATCCTGATTTTAGCCTGGTCCATCGCCCTGGTAACCAAACACCTGCATACAGCTGATTTTATCTCGCAAATTATGGTGAGTGTTAATATTTCGCCACAATTTATTCCGGCACTGACATTTATCTTTGCTGCGCTGGTAGCTTTTTCCACCGGCTCGTCGTGGGGAACCATGGCTATATTGTATCCATTAATTCTACCAGCATCGTGGTTGATTACACAAAATTATGGGATGGAGTATGGTGGCTCATTGGATATTTTCCACAATGTCGTTTCGGCCGTATTAGCAGGCTCCGTTTTGGGCGACCACTGCTCACCCATTTCCGATACTACCATCCTGAGCTCACTGGCCAGCTCGTGTAACCATATCGACCATGTGCGCACACAATTGCCGTATGCATTAACCGTTGGCGGTGTAGCTATAGTAGTGGGAACCATTCCTTCAGCTTTTGGAATATCCTCGTGGTTCTTATTCCCTGCCGGAATCCTTGTTATGTATCTT
>JASGMZ010000026.1 GCA_030156305.1 Bacteroidales bacterium
AAGTTTGACGTAAATAGTTGTTTTCTGTGTTATTGTCTAATGTTTTTGTATTGCAACCCCAAATGGTAATGATTGACAAAATCAAAAATAGCTTTTTCACACGAATATATTTTAGTGATTTAATTGGCCTTGTGGAATATCCATGTTATATTCATTCCATTTTTGTGAACTTCAGTGCATGGATGTTTCATTCGATGATTCATGTTTAATGGGTGTTCCCATGAAATGAAAAGTTTTATAAACTTTTTATAGAACACCCAGCGTGAACTTTATTCTTTGATGATATATTTAAATTCTACTAAACCGTCTTCGCCTGGTGTAACTGCGATAACTTTGAAAATTCCATAAGCTCCGTCTTCGGTTTGGAAAGCATAGATATCATCTACCTTTAGATCTTTTGCTTTTCTCTTTGCATTTTCTGCATCATATAAAGACTCGATGATTGCATCGGTTTCTGTTAATGCATCAAATTGTGCAGGGGTAAATACCGTTTCTTCTAATTGATAAAGATAGGTGGTCTTGGTAGTATCCCAATTTGCAAAATCATAATCCCCGGCAAAAATTTCTTTGATATTTGCTCCCGGAGAGGCAATTGTTGTATAATTTTCATGTGTTTCTGTTAATTCATAGAAACATAAGAAGTCTATCATTTCCTGGTTGGCAAAGGCATCTTCCAAAGAATAAACCTGATCGTTTACAATTGAATAAAAACCACCTATGGTGGTATTGTCTTGTGCTCCCAGAGTTACCGTTTTAAAAGGAGTTGACGACTCATCATCATCGTCGCATGCTACAAACGCCGTTGTTGCAATAAAAGCAAATAAGAATAGATAAATAAGTTTTTTCATGGTATAATAATTTTGGTTTATAATTCAGATATGAATTTTGAAACATATCGATTGCAAAAATAATAAGCTTAATGAATTTTCAAACATTTCGTTATATATTTTCTTAATCAGAAAAATATTTTAATAAATTTTCCGGCATGGAATTTTTATATTGCTCGTTGGTTTTCAGGATAGAAGGTTGTCCGTTATCTTCCATAATTTTTACACCTTTGTCCTCGGCAAGGACAAATTCAATAAATTGCTGCGCTAATTTTGGATTTGGTGCATCGTTTAAAATAGTGATTCCATAAACCATGGCTTTTCCTGTTTGAGTTATGGTACTACCCGGTTCCTTTCCAACGATATCAACTTTTGCATTTTTGTAAAATTCATTTAGGTCAGGATTTTTTAGATTGATCGAATCGGGCAGAACAACATATTTTAAACCATGTTGTTCGGCAACCGAACGGTATAAAAAGAGGTAATCAATAGTATTAGATTCGAGCAATGCTAACAGGTCTACCTCTTTTGGGCGGATGTACTCATGGTTTTTGGAAATTATTTGTTCGGTTAACCCCGGAGAGTTGTAAAATTTCTCAGCGAGTTGTGTAGTTAAAATTGCCCGGTAACCACACGGGTCTGAATTTGGATCTGAGTGTCCAAAAAATACATCATCACGTAAAAGTATTTCATACCAGTTGTCCTCATTGATTTCTGCGGAATATTTAGAAGCATCGTGATAAACAATAGCCATCTCATTGGTTGCAAACTGAATATTCCATTGGGCATACTCAGGAATTAACAGTTGATCAATAATTTTATAATCGGCCGAAGCCATAATGTCGCAAGGCTTATTTAAATCGGTAATTTTTCTTGCACATTTAACACTCCCTGCTGATTCAAGAAAAATTTTTACCCCAGGATTTTCCTTTTCAAACTTTTCTTTCATTTGTTTAAACGGAACTGATAAGCTGCCTGCATGAAAAATAATTAATTCCTCTGGTTTGTCTTTAGGGTTACAGCTAAAAAGAAATATGAAAGCCAAAGCGGCTATCCAGATGTTTTTCATCATTTTATATTTTTTAAGTAAATAAAGGTTATGTAAAAATAAACATAACGCAATTAAATCCTAAAAAAAAAGATGATTTTTTGAGCGTATTATAAATGTAAAATTTTTAAATGAGGTAGTGGTGTTTATGGATAAAATATCAAAAAGCTAAGGATTTTTTTATTTTTTATTTTCTTTTTTTTCTAATGTTGTGATTATTTCCTTTGCTTTTTCCAGTTGTCTTTTTAGTTCATCATTTTTATTCTGTAATTCAATTATTTGTTGCTCAGAATCTTCGGCTCTGCGGGATGATTCTTCCTGGGTAGCTTGCAACTCTTCCATATTTTGTCGCATTTTTTCTTCCTGAGCAGCCATTTCTTTGGCCTGTTGTTGTGTTTTTGCTAAAAGGTTATTTGTTTTTATGTTCATCTGAACAAAATATAGGTGTGAAGCAACAGAATCTGCGATTTTTTCTACAAAAGCAATCTCATACGGCTGGTATTTTTTAAATGAGGCTATTTCAATAATTCCCAAAACTGCTTCTTCTCGTTTTAATGGGACAATGAGTAAACTATTGGGATTGGCTCCTCCAAGCCCGGAAGTTATTTTAATATAATTGTCCGGTATATCTGTCATATAAATTGTTTCTGCTTCCATAGCACAGGTCCCTATCAGACCCTCACCTAACACGATACTGGAGTCGACAAATTTCCTTCTGTCATAAGCATAAGCCGCTTTAAGATTATAAGTAATTTTTTTGTCGTTATTTTGATTTTTAATAAAAATACCTCCTTGATTTGATTTTGTGTACTTAACAAGATTTTTGACAATCTGGTATGATAACTCTTCTAAATTATCGTTATTAGATCGTAAAATTTCTGAAAATAACCCAATGCCCTCGTTATTCCACATTCTTTGTTCGTTTTCTTTGTTCTGAAGTTCTCTTTCAGAAGAAACCTGTAGTAATTTTTTTCTCATATTTATTAAGTTACTCCCTAGTTCTCCTTTACCATTGAAAACATTTATTTCCTCTTTAAAATTCCCATTTCCAACCTCAATAACAAAATCGCGGGTTGATTTTAAGTTCTCTGTGAGCGTATTAATAGATTTTTTCATATCCTCAATTTCATCTGTCCCGGAAACTTTAATTTCCTCGGGAAGTTCACCTTTTCCCAGTCGAGCAATATATTTCTTCATTTTTTTTATTGATTTAACAATATACTTTGAATCTCGGTATAAAAAAATCAGTATTGTGGCTGATAAAAGGATTATTATTGAAAATAGTGTAATAACTGCTTGTGCAATTTTATTTTCTGCACTTTTCTTGATACTATTATGAATTAACGAAAGATTCGTTTCTATTTGATTTACGTTTTCGTTGATTCTTTTCATTAACCCGCTGTTTTCCTTTAATCCAATAATTAAATCTTTTTTAATGACCTGATGAAATTTTTCCTGGTATTGTTTCAGGTAACTGATTATTTTATCATTTTGTGCTACTTTATCTTTATTTAAGATTGCAATAAAATTATTAATAACCGTATCAAATTTATCTTTATAAAGCAGGTCTTTCCGTAAAAGGTAATCTTTTTCATGTCTGCGCAAGGTTAGCATAAATTTTGAATAGGTCAGATTATTCTGCTCCTCAACAATTGATTCGACAGCATGAATCTGCTCTCTCATTTGACCAACCATACCATAATCTTTGAAACCTTTTTGTATGATTAACTCTTTTAACTTGTTTAGATTGGTTTTGTATTCTTTGAAACCTTGTTCTACGGATTTTAATTCCTGTGAAAAATTTAAATCAGTAATAATAGTTTGTTTTCCTAAAAATTGTAATTCATCCTCAGCTTTAGCTAGTACTGTATGTAGTGAGTCTAATATCAAACTTTTGTGTGTTTGATAGAATTTGGAATTTGATGTCTCTTTCAGTAAAAAATCATTTTCATAATTTCTGAGTTCCAACTCATATAATTTTAACTTTTCTATTCGGCTTAATAAAGCGTATTGGTCAAACGTATTATGTACATTAAAATAGGTAACAATTCCTAAGAGTGTTAATATTATTGTAATTGCAATCCCTGTACTTAACAATCGACGTTGAATTGTTGCATTTAAACCTTTCATTTTTTGCTTACAAAAGTATTGAGTTAAAAAAACTACAGGGTTAAATTCATCTGAACTATATATTAAGAAATTATAATATGAGTAAAAGTATTGTTTATGATAAAAAATCCAGACTTACAGAAGCACTCTAAGCTTTTAATTTTCTATGTTATTTAATATTAATCTTTCGTTAAATAAAAAGTATAATGGCAGGAATATATTTAATATCTTCTTAAAATTACCTGTAACATATCATTATTTATGAACATTAATTTTGACATATCTAAATAATAAAAATTTTATGTTAAATAAACTTAGACATCAGCTATTTGCATCTTTCCTTTTTTTTACCCTTTTAATTATAATATTGTTCATTCTAAGCGTATTGTACATTAAGCGGAAAGAAAAAATTGAACAAATACATTATGCTATCCAAAAGATCAATACTTTAGTTTTAGAAGATAATCTCATTATTAATAATTTTTTTACCTACGATACTAAGGGTCAGCATTTTTTTCAAACAGGTTATAGTAGTTATTTAGAACGACACGAAGAGAAATATCAACAAATTAGTGATAAAGTAAAAAGTCTGTATCAAATAGAATATCCTAAATCATTTGAAATGCAGAACTCTGTAAATCAGATTAAAAAAGAGTTAGATTTATATAATAAACAAATTGAAAATATTGTTGCCCTAATAATTAAGAGAGGATTTCAGGATTTTGGAACAGAGGGGGAAATGCGTAATTATATACATAAGTTAGAAAAACTTCAACAGATTGATTTGTCTCAGGTATTGATGCTCCGCCGGCATGAAAAAGATTATATCATTCGAAATCAACAAATTTACATAGAAAAACTTTTAAGACTGGCTGAATCTTTTAAAAAGCAAATTACTACATCCCAGACAATTACTGAATCAGAAAGAGATTCTGCCGTATTTTATTTAGATAATTATGTAGAGAACTTTAAGTTAATGGTAGCCTTAGATAAGAAAATTGGAATAAAAGATAATACTGCACTAAGACAAAAAATACAGAATCAGGAAGTTCTTATTATGGATATATTTAATGAACTTCAGAAAAAAACTACATGGTTAAAAGAACAATATTTTTTAAAATTAAAACAGTATTATATTATTGTTATTATTGTATTGTTGAGTTTAAGTTTTTTTCTTAATCTTTTTTTATCCAAGCGAATAACTTATAATTTATCTCTTCTTTCAGGAAATATCTCAAGTTTTGTTGAAAGTAATTTTAATGAGTCTATGGGAAATAAATTCCCTGAAAAATATGCCAGAAATGAAGTTGGGATGCTTATTGATCATTATAAGATCCTACGACAAGAAATAATAGCATTAATTAAAGATTTTCAAAGGAAACTCGACCAAAGAACTTATGCAATTACATGTCAGAATGAAAGGCTGGAACAACAAAAGGAAGAAATTGAAGCACAAAGAGATGAACTTTTTAAAAAGAATCAACTCATCGAAAACCAGAAACAGATTGCAGAACAAAGGAATAAAGATATTTTGGCAAGTATTGAATATGCCAGTCTTATTCAGGATGCGCTGTTGCCTTCTGAAGAAAAGATGAATCGCTATTTTGAAAATTATTTTGTTTTATATAAGCCAAAAGATATCATAAGTGGTGATTTTTATTGGACAAAAAGAATAAAGAATGAAGAATTTTTTATTACTATTCTTGCTATTGCTGATTGCACAGGACACGGAGTGCCAGGTGCTATGATGAGTATGCTTGGTGTTGCATTGTTAAACGAAATAGTATTGAAAAAAGAGGTTAGAAGTGTAAATGCTATATTAGACAAGTTGAGAGAAAAAGTAATTGAATCTTTACAAGATCAGGATAACGGGATGGATATCGGCATGATCCTTTTTGATCATAAAACAAATACCCTTTATTTTAGTGGGGCAAACCGGCCAATGTATCTTATCCGAAATAATCTATTTTCTGTTATACAGGGAGATAGAATGCCTATTGGGAAACATGGATTATCAAACGGGCATTTTCACAATGAAATGATATCTATAAGAAAAAATGATACAATATATTTATTTAGCGATGGTTATGCAGATCAATTTGGAGGGCCAAAAAATAAAAAGTTTAAAAGACAACCATTCAAAGACCTTTTGTTATCAATACAGGATAAGCCAATGGGGAAACAAAAAGATATTATTGAATTAGAACATAATCAATGGAAAGGTTTATGCCCCCAGACAGATGATGTTACGGTTATAGGTATAAAATTTTAATTTGCTGTTCTATTATTTTTTGTTTTTATTTCCTTGTTTACTGATTTTTTCCTTTGCTTTTTCCAGTTGTCTTTTTAGTTTATCATTTTCATCCTGTAATTTAATTATTTGTTGCTCAGAATCTTCGGTTAAGCTTTTTGCTTCTTCCTGGGTAGCTTGCAACTCTTCCATATTTTGTCGCATTTCTTCTTCCTGAGCAGCCATCTCTTCAGCCTGTTGTTGTGTTTTTTCCAACAGTTCGCTGGTACGTTTATTGGTTTCTGCCATATTTAATGAGCTGGCAATGCTTAGCGATGCCTGCTCTAAAAATTCTATCTGGTGCTCTTCATATTTTTTAAACGAAGCGATTTCAATAACACCCAGTACTTCTTCTTCCAGTTTCATTGGAATAAGAAGTAAACTCCTTGGGTTTGAACCTCCCAATCCACTGGTGATTCTGATATAGTTATCAGGAATTTCGGTTAAGTGGATACGTTTTTTCTCAATCGCACAACTACCCACTAAACCTTCACCTAATTCAAATGATTTTTTGATGTATTTTCGCCGGTTAAAGGCATAAAAAGCCTTAAGATCTAAGGTAATATTTTTAGAATCATCTTTGTTTCTAATAAAAATCCCTCCCTGGTTTGCATTAATATAATTTACCAGGAAGCTTAGGATTTGGTATGATAATTCTTCCACATCATTTTGTTTGCGCAGAATTTCATTTAAGTTTGCTAACCCTTCATGAGCCCAGGAACGTTTTTCCTCTTCAATACGTTTTTCTTCCTGTATCTTTTGTGCTTCCTGTAACTTTTCTTTCATTTCGGTTAAGGCAATGCGTAAATAGTCAGATTCGCTAAGAAGCTCAATTTCATGATCGAGATTTCCTTCTCCAATTTGACGTGCAAATTCAGCGGTTTTTTTTAAACTGGTTATCATCTCATCTAAGGCACGATTCATCTGCCCTGTTTCATCATTAATTAATTTGTATTTTTCTTCGATTTGTACATTCAAATCTCCTTTAACCAATTTTTTTAACGTATCTGTTGTTATTTTTATAGGTTTCTGAACATATTTTTTAAAAATTGAATTTCCTGTTAATAAAGCCAAATAGCCAACAGGGATATACCAATAAATGTATTTGATTCCATAATGTCCGATGCCAAATGAAGCAATCCCTATAAGGAAGGTGGTGATTAATATGGCTAAAGCCGTTTTGTAAATAATAGTATTACGGTATTTATACCAGTAAACAAAATAAGATACAGGCACAATACCAAATAACATTATAAGAATAAAAATCAAAAAAGGACTCATAGTAACTAATTTTTTCTCCGCTTAAAAATATAAAAAAACATAATAAAAGGAAAATATTTCTATATCTTTGAGCCGTGATAAAGAATAAAAAAGTTGTAATACCATTTCTTCTGCTGGCATGGACAATTATTTTTGCTCATAGCATCATTCCGCATCACCATCATGATTCATATCATGATTTAGTTTGTAATCATTGCCATGCAAGCTATCATCAAAATACTTTCACCGAAGAAATTAATGACCATGATGATTGTCATGAACATGCATGCCACTTTCAGTTTGAAGTTTTAAGCCAGGTATCTATTGATCCTGTTTTTATAGCTGCCGCCCAATATTTTGATTCTGATTTTTTACCTATCCAGCAAACTGAGAGGAACACTTTTTATATTGAAAATCGTTACGAACCGCTCTTTTATACCAATCAGCTCCGGGCACCACCAATATTTGTTTAAAATCTAATTAAACAATTTCAGGGAGTATCATTCCCGATTTTTTTATTCATCATAAAAATTTTTATTACCAATGAAAAAGATTTACATTCTTTTATTGGCTATATCATATATAGCTATGGCCAGTTGCAATCATAACACAGAGAACCATAATCATTCTCATGAAAATGATACGCATGCTCATGACGAAACAGCTGAACAAAGACAGGAACAAGATCATAATCACGAACAAGAAACTGAACCAACGCATGAAGAAGGAGTTCATGATCACTCAGTAGTACAAAATACAGATGAGTCGCACCAACATGAGTATCGAACTCAAAAAATAGAACTACAATCTTTTAACGAAATCATAAAAACCAGTGGGCAAATTATAGTACCGCCCTCAGATCAAATAGATATTGTAGCTTCAAGCACAGGGAAAGTTGTCTTTGCCAAAAAACAGGCTTCCGAAGGATTAAATGTGTCGGCAAACGAGGCGTTATTTCTTATTTCAGGGAAGGAGTTAATCGAAAATAATATTGATTTAAAATATCAGCAATCGCTGGTTAATTATGAAAAGTTAAAATCTGATTATGCAAGGGCACAGAAACTTTTAGCCAATAAAATTATTTCTGAAAAAGAATTTCAGCAAATAAAAGCAGAATATGAAAAATCGAAAGCTGAATATGAAATTATTTCTAACCAATTTAGCAAAGGGGGAACAGCCATATCTACACCGGTCAGTGGATTTATTCATGAACTCTTTGTAAGCGAAGGGCAGTTTGTGGAGCCCGGACAAAAACTGGCTACCATCATAAAAAAGGAGAAATTAAGGCTTCGAGCTGAAGTGTCGCAAAAATATGCGGGCCACATTAAGCATATTCAATCGGCTAATTTTTCTCCCAACGGTTCGGATAAAATTTATGCTACTGAAAAGTTAAACGGTAAGCTTTTGAGTTTCGGACAATCACTCAATACTTCAGGGTTTTATATTCCAGTGGTTTTTGAAATGGATTATCATCCTGAGTTATTACCCGGCTCGTATGCCCAGGTATATTTAAAAGGAAAAACTTTTAAAAGTAAAGTTGTAATACCCAAATCAGCACTATTGGAAGAGCAGGGAAATTATTATGTTTTTGTGGAAAAACAGCATGATGCGTTTGAAAAGCGTTTGGTGGTAACAGGAGCTGATGACGGAAATTTTGTGCTGATACAAACCGGACTTAATGCAGGAGAAACCATTGTAGATGAAGGAGTTTATCATGTAAAACTGGCCAATATGACCAACGAGTTACCGGCTCATAATCATTCACATTAAAAAAGTAAACATCATGCTGAATAAAATTATTAGATATGCATTAGAAAACCGTTTACTGGTGATTTTTGGCGCTGTTGTTTTATTAGTTACGGGAGGTTATATTACTTCACGAATGGAAGTTGATATTTTCCCGGAACTAACAGCTCCCACCGTTGTTGTAATGACTGAAGCCCATGGCATGGCTCCCGAAGAGGTTGAGAAACTGGTAACTTTCCCTATTGAAACATCCGTAAACGGGGCTACCAATATCCGAAGGGTTCGTTCATCATCATCAATGGGTTTTTCCATTGTATGGGTTGAATTTGATTGGGGTACAGATATTTACAATGCACGGCAAACCGTAACTGAGAGGTTGGTAGCTGTTCGCGAAAGATTGCCCGAACAAGCCGGCGACCCGTTTATTGCACCTCAATCATCGCTGCTTGGAGAAATTATGATTATTGGTTTAACCTCAGAGGAAAAAACACCTATGGAGTTACGTACCATTGCCGAATGGAACATCCGCCCACGATTGCTGTCTATTGGCGGTGTAGCTCAGGTTACAACCATTGGTGGAGAGTTTAAGGAGTATCAAATTCTGGTTAATCCGGAAAAAATGAAATACTATGGTGTTTCTTTCAGTGAACTGATTGAAACAACCCAGTCGATGAATGAAAATGCTACCGGCGGATTTATTGAGCAATATGGAAATACGTATATGGTGCGGGGAGTGGTTCGTACAACAAATGTCGGGGAGCTGGGTAATTCGGTCATTAAAATAAAAAACGGTTTTCCAATAAAAATTTCCGATGTGGCGAAAGTAAAAACCGGAGGGTCTCCCAAAATTGGTGATGGCTCTTACAATGGTAAAGATGCGGTTTTGGTTACTATTACTAAACAACCCAATGTAAATACCATTGCCTTAACAGAGAAAATTAATGAGTCGCTGGAAGATATTCAAAAAAATCTGGGAAATAGTGTGCATTTTCATACCGATATTTTTGAACAGGCACGTTTTATTGAAACGTCTATCAATAATGTTAAAAAAGCGTTGATTGAAGGTTCGTTTTTTGTCATCATTATTCTGTTTTTATTTTTGATGAATTACCGAACGACCCTGATTTCGCTTTTAGCCATTCCTTTGTCCTTATTGGTTTCTATCCTGGTTCTTCATGCGTTGGGATTTACTATTAATACCATGAGTCTGGGAGGGATGGCAATAGCCATTGGTTCTTTGGTTGACGATGCAATTATTGATGTAGAGAATGTATATAAACGCTTACGGCAAAATGTAGGAAGCAATTCGATACATCGCGAAAAACCACTCAAAGTAATTTATGAGGCTTCTACTGAAATCAGGCCTTCCATTATGAATGCTACACTTATAATTATTGTGGCTTTTATTCCATTATTTTTCCTTGGCGGGATGGAAGGACGCATGTTAAAGCCTCTCGGTATTTCATATATCGTAGCCCTTTTTGCATCGTTGATTGTAGCTGTTACCATTACACCCGTTTTATGTAGTATTTTGCTTACCAACGCAAAAAAAATTAAAAAGCATAAACATGGAAGCTGGTTTGAACAACGACTACGAAAAACGTATTATGGTTCGTTAAAAAAAGTTTTGCAATATAAGCGTACTGTAGTTGCCTCAGCAGCAATTTTGTTTGTTGCCACAATTGTTCTGTTCACTCAATTCGGAAGCAACTTTTTACCACCTTTTAACGAGGGTTCGCTAACGATAAATTTAAATACCATTCCCGGGATATCGCTCGAAGAGTCTAATAAACTCGGCCGTAAAGCCGAGAGAATTTTGCTTAAGATTCCGGAAATCGAAACCGTTGCCCGCAGAACCGGACGTGCCGAACTGGCAGAACATTCCTTCGGGGTTAATGTTTCCGAACTGGATGTTCCTTTTGCGTTAAAAGAACGCTCAAGGCAGGAGTTTTTAGCCGATGTCAGAAGCCGTTTGAGTCAAATACAGGGTGTTTCTGTAGAGGTTGGCCAACCGATTACGCACCGGATGGACCATATGCTATCGGGAACAAAGGCAAATATTGCTATCAAACTTTTTGGGAATGATTTAAATGAAATGTATCGTGTGGCTAATACCATAAAAGGTGAAATTGAAGATGTGGAGGGAATTGGCGATTTGTTTGTTGAACAACAAATTGAGATTCCACAGCTAAAGATAAAGCCTAAACGAGAGATGCTGGCAAAATACGGAATTCCGCTAAATAAGTTTTTAGAATTTATCGATTACGCTTTTGCCGGAGAAAAGGTATCTGATGTTTTTGAAGATGAAAAATCTTTCGGCCTTGTACTACGTTTTGATGATGAATACAGGAATAACATCAATGCTATCAGGGAAGCAATGATTGACACCCATGACGGGCAAAAAATTCCTTTATATTATGTCGCAGATATTACATCATCCTCAGGGCCAAACACTATTAACCGGGAAAATGTGCAACGTAAAATTGTTGTTTCAGTAAATGTTGCCGGCAGGGATGTGGGGAGTGTTGTTAACGATATACAAGAACGTGTTGATAATCATATTTCTCTACCCGAAGGTTATCGTGTTGAATATGGCGGGCAGTTTGAAAGTGCCGAAAATGCCTCAAAGATATTAGCCATAACTTCTTTGGTTGCTTTATTAATTATTTTTCTTATTCTTTACCAGGAGTTTAAGCAAATAAAACTGGCAGCCATTATATTGGTAAATTTACCGTTGGCTTTAATCGGAGGAGTAATTGCCATATGGATATCCTCTGCAGTTATAAGCATTCCGGCTATTATAGGATTTATTACTTTATTTGGTATTGCTACAAGAAATGGTATTTTATTGATTTCTCGATATCAAAACATCAATAAAAAAGGGGTTAAGTTATACGATGCAGTGTTAAGGGGTTCGTTAGACCGGTTAAACCCGATTTTAATGACTGCTTTAACCGCTGCATTGGCATTAATTCCATTAGCAGTTGCCGGAGATAAACCCGGTAATGAAATTCAAAGCCCGATGGCTATTGTTATTCTTGGAGGTTTGTTAAGTTCTACCTTCCTGAATATATACGTAGTACCGGTTATTTATCTTTTAATCAATAAAAGTAAAAATCATGATGAAGAATAAAATAATTTTTCTGTTGGCATTGTTATGGATGATTTCTGTAAATACATCTGCTCAAACTATTCAGGATATATTAAAAACTATTGAAAAAAACAACTTAGAGATTCAGGCAGGGCAGAAGTTTTTAGATAGTAAAGAACAGGAATATAAACATACTGTTTTACCCGAAGGGCCGGAATTTTCGTATGGATATTTTCCGAATAATTCGAACAATCCCGGGCCAAAAGAAACTTTTCAGATAAGCCAGTCGTTTCAAATGCCTTTTTTTTACAAGAATCAGTCGAAATATTCAAAGTTGCTGGTTGAGAAAGAACAGGTAAGCCAAAACCTTTTACGGCAAGAGATTCTTTTCCAGGCTAAATCACTACTTATTGAATATATCTATTATACTAAAATGGAGCAGGAGCTGAAAAAAAGACTTGAGCATGCGGAAGAGCTTTTCGATGCATATCAGCAAAAACTGGAAAATGGAGATGGCAATGTGTTAGAACTAAATAAATCGAAGCTACATGTTTTGCATTTACAAAATCAGCTTAAAAGAAATATTAGTGAATTAAACAGGATAAAAGAACAACTGGTTTATTTAAACGGAAAGCAGGAGTTATATCTGGATATTTCAACCTATAAAATCTACGATAACTATAATGCTGATTCTGTATTACAGGAGAGGCTTGCTAACGGGCAGGAGATTGTTTTTTCAAAAATACAATCCGAATCATCGGAACAATTGTTAAAAGTAACTAAAAATAAGCAGCTGCCTGAATTTAGTGTGGGTTATGGTGGTGAAACGGTTGCCGATGAGAAATTCAGGGGGGTAATTGTTGGTGTTTCTATCCCTTTATGGGGAAGTACATCGGCTATTAAAAGCGCCAGATACCAATCGGAATACAGGCAGCTAAATCATCAATTGATGATAAAACAAGTACAAACCGAGGTTAACGTGCAGGTTGAAAAAGTGGAATCACTGGCTAATAGCCTAAATGATTTTAAGGAAACGTTAAGCCAGGTAAATAATATTGAGCTGCTGAAAAGTGCTAAAGATCTGGGGGAAATCTCCATGATTGAATATTTTATGGAGATCAGCTATTTTTATCAGGTTTACGATGAATATTTGGAGATTGAAAAGGAGTATTATTTAGCGCTGGCTGAGTTATTTAAATATAAATTATAAAAAAATCCTGTCGGGATTTAATATCCTGACAGGATTTTTTTTTTGAAAGGAACTATTAATTATACTCCCGATACCATTTGAGATAATCTTTTTTTAATTCTTTGCATGTGTTGTAAACACCACGTAGCCAATAATTTAAAACACCAAACCCACCAGGTTTTACTTCATACTCTTGCGTATAAATTATTTCGTTGGTTGCTGTATCAAAAAAAGTAACCCAAATATTTGATTTTTCTTCTAATTTATTAAAGGATTCAACTATAAATACAAGCCCTATACCTCGTTCTTGAGTATTATATTCCCTAATTGTATTTTTAATATCCGAGTGTTCAATTTGGTAATCTTTATTAATAATTAAATTATCTGTGCTAACAACAGA
The DNA here is from genome assembly GCA_030156305.1 of Bacteroidales bacterium. Classification (GTDB taxonomy): domain Bacteria; phylum Bacteroidota; class Bacteroidia; order Bacteroidales; family UBA12077; genus UBA12077. Next base: position 13,961 of record JASGMZ010000026.1, read on the forward strand.
ATTCCTTTCTAAAATAAAATCTAAATGAGGTATTACTTCTTTTCCTTTAAGAAATTTTCCAATATCATATTTATCTTTTTCATTAAAAACATAGGTATTCCATTTTTCTTTTATATACCGATTGCAAATGATATCAGGGTGAGTAAAACCTGTTGATCCAATCATTTTAGCGTTGGTGAAATCTACTCCAAACCAGTGTATTTCATTCGCATTAACAACATCTTTTAAGCCTTTTGAAAATCCAGAGCCAGCCATAAATAATGTGAAAATAACAAGTAATAATTTTTTCATAAAAAAATTTTTTTTTAGGGTTTATATTTAACCTTTAAAGATAAAATTTTAGGATAGAATAAAAAAAAAGCAGCGCTTTTTTTGCACTGCTGTTTTTTCTACTTTTCTATTTTATTGTGTTTCACAAGCTCCGCCACCACATCCACAGCTTATTCCCTGTTCTTTTAAGCTGTCAGGGTGATTTCTGCATGAACCTCCGCGAAATTCTCCTTTTTTGGTAAATAATAACCGTACGGATAAAGCCAAAAAAGCAATTAAAACAAGTATTATCGTTAATATTAATAATTCTAAAACGGGCATATTTACTCCTCTTTTGTTTGTTTTTATTTTATAACAAGAAATTAATCAAATGGTTCAATTTTACATTCATTAAAACAAAAAAACAGAGTGAGGTTAAGTTGTTGATTTTTATATGTGTAATGATTAACTTTATACATTCTTTTTAATTAAAATCAATTTATATTATTTTTACATATTGATATATTTGGATATATGTCTTATATTTTACCTAAATAAATACCTAAATACTTTTATGGACAAATCAGCCTTGATATCCGATTTTGAACCTGCAAAAGACAATATGCTCAATATATTGCACAGGCTTCAAAATAAAAACCCAAATAATTATCTTACTACTGAAGATCTAAAGTTTGTAGCCGAGTATTTAAATACCACCTATAGTTCAGTTTATGGTGTAGCAGAATATTACTCTATGTTTAGTTTAAAACCCAGAGGTAAAAATATTATCCGATTATGCAAATCTCCTGTTTGTAATATGATAAGTGGTAAAAGTTTGATAGAGGTGATTGAAAATGTATTGGATATTAAAATGGGAGGTACTACCAGTGATATGCTTTTTACCTTAGAGCCATCGGAATGTTTAGGTCATTGTGCTCTTGCACCGGTAATGATGATTAATGACAAAATGTTTACCAATTTAACGGAAGATAAAATAAAAGAGATTTTAGAAAAAATTAGAAATAATAATCCAACCCAATAATTATCGTGATTAAAGAACAAAAGATAGCACTGATCAATGCGGGTAAATATAATCCCGAAAGCATAGCTGAATATTTAAAGTTAGGAGGATATCAGAATATTGAAAAAGCATTGCAAAAAAATCCTGCTGACATTATTGAATTAATGATTGAAGCTAAACTTCGTGGAAGAGGAGGAGCAGGCTTTCCAACCGGTTTAAAGGAGAAGTTTACCAATGAGGCGGTTTGTGAACGTTGTGTACAAAAATATCTTGTGTGTAATGCAGATGAAGGAGAACCTGGTACTTTTAAAGACCGGATAATTATGGAGCAAGACCCTCATGTATTAATCGAAGGGCTTATTATTGCTGCATTTGCTATTGGGGCTACCAAAGGATATATTTATGTTCGCGGAGAATATACAAAGTCCATTCATATGCTTCGGGTTGCATTGCAACAGGCAAAAGAAAAAGGATTTTTAGGAAAGAATATTCTGAATTCAGGTTTTGATTTTGAACTGGAAATCAAACTTGGTGCAGGATCATATCTGTGTGGCGAGGAGCTGACTTTATTGGAATCGTTGGAAGGAAAACGTGGATATCCACGCATTAAACCTCCATTTCCTGCAGAGAAAGGGTTGTTTGGTAAGCCCACGCTGATTAACAATGTGGAAACTTTTACTCATTTACCATACATTATAGAGCATGGTGCAGAACATTACAAATCAATGGGAACGGAGAAATCTCCCGGAACAAAAATTTTTACGATTAGCGGAGATGTAAACAAACCTGGATATTATGAAACAATAATGGGTGTTACCCTTCGTAGTTTGATCAATGATTTAGCGGGTGGAATCAAAGGCCATAAAAAATTTAAAGCAGCACTATTGGGAGGTGCTGCGGGTACTTTCGTAGACGAAACGGTCTTAGATACTCCCATGGGGTTCGATTCGCTAAAAGAAAAAGGTGCGGTACTTGGTTCCGGAGCAATTATTGTCATGTCGGAAGAAAGATCTGTTTTTGATATGGCTTACTCTATTTTAGCGTTTTTTAAACACGAATCCTGTGGAAAGTGTGTCCCTTGCCGGGTAGGTACTGCTCAATTAATGATTCTGATGGACAAAGCAAAAGAAAACTCATCAAAAAAAAGCCAAATTCTTGATCACCTTTTATACGAAGCTGATTATATGGCTAAAAATTCTCTTTGCCCGCTAGGCCAGTCGCCCATTTTACCTATAAAAAGTTTAAAGCAATATTTTCAACATCAATTTTAGTATCAGAAATCAATACCTATGAGTAAACTTGTAAATATCATCATCGACGGTAAAAAGATCAAAGCTCCCGAAGGAGCAAATCTTTTACAGGTTTCCAAAGATAACGGAATCAATATCCCCAGTTTATGCTATCATAAAAAATTAAGTCCTACGGGCGCTTGCAGGCTTTGTGTTGTAAAAATAAAGGATGTAAACGGATTAGTGATGTCTTGTACAGTAAAGGTTAATGAAGGAATGGAAGTTACTGTTTTTGATTCTGAGCTGGAAGAAACGCGAAAACATACCCTTGATTATTTGTTAGCCGAACATAACGATCATGATGATGGTACATACAACGATGAGTTACGGGATTGGGTAAAACACTATACGCTTGATGATTCTAAAAATCGGAGATATCCAACTATTTTTAAAGATTTAGAATATAAGATTGATGATAGTTCACCTGTTTTAACATACGATGCATCGAAATGTATAAAATGTTTCAGATGTATTAAGGCATGTGATGAGGTTCAGGGTAAAAATGTATTGTCATTTTCCGAGCGTGGTATAACATCACATATTATCGCTGGATTTGATCAATGGAGCGAATCGGAGTGTGATGGTTGCGGTGAATGTGTTCAACTGTGCCCCACTGGCGCTTTAGTAGAAAAACCGCATCGTGATAAGATTCAATTAGATAAAATTGAAAAAAAGGTAAAAACTACATGTCCATATTGTGGTGTAGGATGTCAAATTGAATTACTGATTCAAAATGGGAGAATTGTTCGTTCCAATGGTGTTGAAGGTGTTTGGCCGAACGATGGACGGTTATGTGTGAAAGGCCGGTTTGGGAATGATTATGTACACAGCCCCGAGCGGTTAACCAAACCATTGATTAAAAGAAACGGGAAATTTGAAGAAGCAAGTTGGGATGAGGCGCTGGATTTAATCGCCCAAAAATTCACCGAGATAAAAGAAAAATATGGAAACGATGCTTTAGCCGGATATGCATCTGCCAAGTGTACCAACGAAGATAATTATCTGTTTCAGAAGTTTATACGAATGGTTTTTGGTACCAATAATATAGACTATTGTACTCGTCTGTGCCATGCATCTACTGTTACAGCTATGCTTAAATCCATTGGCGATGGAGCCGGAAGTAATTCTATACAGGATTTTGCTACAACCGATTGTTTGTTTGTTACCGGAAATAATATGATTGAGACCCATCCGGTTACGGCTACATATGTGAAAAATGGACATTATTCAGGAAAAAAACTTATTATTTGCGATCCGAAGTGGACACCCTTAGTAAAATATGCTGATATTTGGCTACAACCCCGCTTAGGTACTGATGTTGCCTTGTTAAATGGAATGATTAGGTTTATTATCAAAGAAAATTTGATTGACAAAGAATTTATCGAAAAGAGAGTAGACGGGGGGATGGATGCTTTTGAAGAGTTAAAGCAGCTGGTTGAAAAATATACACCCGAAAAAACCGAAGATATAACTTCTGTTCCGAAAGAAAAGATGATGGCTGCGGCTCGTATGTATGCAACATCCGAAACTTCGATGATTGCTACCGGAATGGGAATGAGCCAGCAGGTTACGGGCACAAATAATGTGTTCTCGCTAATTAATATGATGTTGATTACTGGACAAATAGGGAAAGAAAGAGCCGGAATTGATCCTCCACGAGGACAAAATAATGTGCAGGGAGCTACCGATGTAGGATGTTCTCCTATTATTTATCCCGGATATATTCCGGTTACGGATGAAGAAAACAGGAGGCGAATCGCCAAATTGTGGAATGTGGATTATGAAAATTTATCGGCAAAACCAGGGTTGACAACTGTAGAAATAATGCACGCTGCCTACGATGATAAGATAAAAGGAATGTTTATTATGGGAGAAAATCCTATGGTTACCGATCCAGACTTGAACCATACCGAAAAAGCCCTACGAAAATTAGATTTTTTAGTGGTTCAGGATATTTTTCATACCGAAACAACTCCTTATGCAGATGTAATTTTACCCGCTTCTTCGTTTGCTGAAAAAGAAGGGACATTTGTTAACAGCGACCGAAGAGTTTTACGCGTGCGTAAAGCGGTTGAAATGCCAGGAGAAGCACAGGAAGACTGGAAGATTATTGTTAAAATCGCTGAGCGAATGGGATATAATCTTGGGAAATATAATCATGCTTCAGAAATATTTGATGAAATTGCCCAGGCAGCACCCATGATGGGAGGAATATCTTATGAAAGAATAGAACATGAGGGAATACAATGGCCCTGCCCAACCAAAGATCATCCGGGAACAGCCACTCTGTTTTTAGATAAATTTAATACAGCTACCGGCAAAGCAATATTGAATCCGGTAGAATATGTTCCTCAAACCGAAAAGACCAGCAACGAATTTCCGTTTATCATGAATAGTGGCCGTATTCTTTATCATTATCATACAGCAACTATGTCGAGAAAAAATAAGGTATTGACCGATTTTGCCAACGAATCGTATGTTTTAATGAACCGGGGGGATGTGGTTAAATATGATTTTAAAGATGGACAAAAAGTAAAAGTAACATCAAAACAGGGTGAATTAGAAACTACCTTACAAGCAAGCGACCATGTAGCCGAGGGTGAATTGTTTATGCCCTGGCATTATTCAGAATCGCGGGTAAATAGATTAACACGCAGTGACCTGGATCCTTTTTCAAAAATAGCCGCCTTTAAATTGACGGCTTGTAAAGTGGAAAAGATTTAATATCTAATTTTTTAATGTAAGTTATTGCGGTTTGGTAAATTAAAAACATATTAAATTTCCTTAAAATTTTTAATATCATTATAGTTTTGTAGATACTTAATCAATCCTTTTGCAATCAATGCTTTCTTTTTTCAAACATAATACCTTTAGCAAAAATCAAAATATCTATAATTAGTGGCTATAAGAAAACGTCAATAACTGCGTTACGCTCGCATTGGCAATTAGTCATTTACGTCAGTAAACTCCTGGCTGCCAATTCTTCGCAA
>JASGMZ010000027.1 GCA_030156305.1 Bacteroidales bacterium
AGAAGAAATAAAAAAAAATCCACAGGCATTATACGACCCGATTAATTATACGCTTGCTTCGGGAGGGAAACGAATTCGCCCGGCCTTAGTGCTGTTAGCTTTTAATCTGTTTTCTGATGAAATACAAAAGGCTGTCAGGCCGGCGATAGGGTTGGAGATTTTCCATAATTTTACCCTTTTGCATGATGATATTATGGACCAGGCTGAAATACGTCGCGGAATACCTTCGGTACATAAAAAGTGGAATGAAAATACAGCCATACTTTCTGGCGATGCCATGCTTATCAAAGCTTATGATTACTTTCTGGATATTGATTCTCCAACAATACGATATGGAGTTTGAAGAACGGGATGAGGTTACCGAAAAGGAGTATTTGCGAATGATTGAACTTAAAACATCTGTTTTATTAGCGGGGGCACTTAAAATTGGGGCGTTGCTTGGTGATGCCGACAAACTGGATGCCGAGTTATTATACGAATATGGTATAAATCTTGGCCTTGCTTTTCAGCTGCAGGATGATTTACTGGATGTTTACGGCGATGAAAAAGTATTTGGGAAACAGATTGGCGGCGATATTGTATCGAATAAAAAAACCTTTTTACTGATAAAATCCAAAGAAATTGCCGGCGACAAAGATATAAAAACCCTGGAATACTGGTTGCAAAATAATAATAAGGCAAACAGAGATGAAAAAATAAAAGCAATGACCGAGATTTATAATAATTTGAACGTTAAAGAAATAACCAAAGAAAAGATACTGAGTTTAACCCAAAAAGCGCTGAACTTGTTAGATGAAGTAAAGGTGGAAAATCATAAAAAAATTGAGTTAAAAAAATTAGCCGGCAAGTTGATAAATCGTAATTCATAAGCTATAAGTGAAATAAAATTCCTGGAGTAAAGGCCAGCTGATGAGCCTCTGAAATTATATATTTTACTTCGGCAAAAACTTCCGTTTTGGAGCCCACCTTAAACTGAATTCCTCCGCCCAGGTTTGCTCCGGGTACCAAAAGAAATTTTTGGTGCTTTATTGGGCCTTCGATAGAACTGATATGATCGTCATTAATGTTCCAACCACTGCCATGGAAGCCTCCAAGGAGGTAAATATAAAAATCATTCCGGTTTCGGTAATTTAAAATATAGTGGATATTGATATTGAAAGCAAATACAGTGGTCGTTGATTCCCCGCCCAACAGATATTCAATTTTTTTAGGTAAATAGATGTTGAGATGGGGTACCAAGTCGAGTTTTTTGTTCAGTTTGTAATTCGCCCTAAGATTTAATCCAAAAGAGTTATTAGTATATTCAAGACCTTCATATTCAATGTTATTGCCCATTGCCAGGGTTAAACCACCGCCTAACTTATTTAATTGAGCAGATGTTTGTTGGTAAAAAGAAAAAGCAAACAATAGGGTAAATACAAAGATGAGGGTGTTTTTCATAGTTTTAATTGATTAAAAAAGGGATATCCTAAAGAATATCCCACAAATTTCTAAAAAAAACCTGATATTTAAAATATTAAAGCGCAAATAAAACGCCCAAATTAAACACAGCCTCATCGTAATTACTGATAATGTATTTAAACTCGCTAAATGCACTCATGTTCGAACTGAAATTAAAATTAACCCCAGCTCCCATATTTAATCCGGGTTTGGTTGCCACTTCGTCAACGTAAGTGTTGGATGTATATTTTTTTGAGTAATGAGTAATATTTAATCCTCCAACAGCATAGAAATCAAAATCACCGGTATTCCAGAAAGTCCAATTCCCATCAATATCAATAGCCCAACGATTGTATTTCCAGTTTTTTTTGGTTTGAGGGAAAAATATGCCAAACTCAACCGAACCGGATAAGTTTTCCAATAACATATCCAGCCCGTAAGTTCCTTTAAATTGTAATCCTAAAGGAGGCTTTCCGGTTTCAAATACAAGTCCGCCACCTAACTTTATTTCCTGTGCATTTGTTTTTAGACTTGAAAAACCGGTCAAGAGCACTAATGCAAATAATATTAAAATTAGTTTTTTCATAATGTTATTATGTTCGTGATTAATAAATAATATGAAAGTATTCATCAAAATCTGTGCAATACTTATGGCGAATTTATGAAAAAGTTCGTTTCTATGTATCTAAAACGAAAAATAAACGTAAAAAAAAGTTAAATTTGTAGAACAGAATATTAAAATACTTCAAAAAAATTAATCATGTCAAATCTTTTAGGTCGAATTATACAGGTTATTGGCCCTGTTATTGATGTTAGTTTCGAAAACAACGATAACGATGCAGAGCTTCCAAATATTCACGATGCTCTTGAAATTAAAAGAGACGATGGCTCTGTTTTAATTGTAGAGTGCCAGCAGCACATTGGTGAAAATACTCTTCGTTGCATTGCGATGGACTCTACCGATGGTTTACGAAGAGGAATGGATGTAATGGATACGGGGGCATCTATAAAAATACCTGTGGGTGAGCAGGTTCGTGGCCGTTTAATTAATGTTATTGGTGAACCGATAGATGGGATTATTAGTAAACTGGATAAAACAGGAGGATATCAGATCCATAATGAAGCTCCTGAATATGTTGATTTAACTACTGAAAAAGAGGTGCTGCATACCGGAATAAAGGTTATCGATCTTATTGAACCATATTCAAAAGGCGGAAAAATTGGATTGTTTGGGGGTGCCGGTGTGGGTAAAACCGTGTTGATTATGGAGATGATTAACAATATTGCTAAAAAATATTCCGGGACCACTGTTTTTGCAGGTGTTGGTGAGCGTACACGCGAGGGCAACGATTTGCTTCGGGAAATGATTGAGTCTGGCGTAATAAAATATGGCAAAGCATTTGAAAAAAGCATGAAAGAAGGGAGTTGGGATTTAACAAAGATTGATTACGAAGCGTTAAAAGAATCGCAAGCCAGTTTGGTATTCGGACAAATGAACGAACCACCGGGAGCCAGAGCTACTGTGGCTTTAACAGGATTAGCATTGGCTGAGTCTTTCCGTGATGGGGATAAAAAAACAGGCAAAGGAAATGATATTCTGTTTTTTATCGATAATATTTTTCGCTTTACCCAAGCAGGTTCTGAAGTGTCAGCGTTGTTAGGGCGAATGCCTTCGGCTGTTGGATATCAACCTACGCTGGCGACAGAGATGGGAATGATGCAAGAGCGGATTACCTCTACCAAACATGGTTCTATTACTTCGGTTCAGGCAGTATATGTGCCGGCTGATGACCTTACAGACCCTGCTCCGGCAACAACTTTCTCGCACCTTGATGCAACAACTGTATTAAGCCGAAAAATTTCTGAGCTTGGGATTTACCCTGCAGTGGATCCTTTAGATTCAACTTCTCGAATTTTAACACCCGAAGTAATTGGCGATAAACATTATCAAACAGCTCAAAAAGTAAAAGAGATTTTACAACGTTATAAGGAGCTCCAGGATATTATTGCTATCCTTGGAATGGATGAACTGTCCGAAGAAGACAAAATTGTGGTTCATAGAGCTCGCAGGGTACAACGTTTTTTATCTCAGCCTTTTCATGTGGCCGAAGCGTTTACCGGACTAAAAGGAGAGTTTGTTAATATTGATGATACGATTAATGGATTTAACATGATTCTTGACGGAGAGGTTGATAAATACCCCGAAGCAGCATTTCAACTGGTAGGAACAATTGACCAGGCCATTGAAAAAGGAGAAAAAATGCTTGCACAAGCAAAGAAAAAACAATAACTTACATTTTGAAATAATTGATCATTATGCAATTGGAAATTATTACCCCCGAGAAAAAGGTGTATTCCGGAAAAGTAAATGTTGTTCAGGTACCCGGAACAAAAGGGTTGTTTGAGGTATTAGAATATCATGCTCCTATTATTTCTACGCTTGAAAAAGGGAGAGTAAAAATTGTGGAAGGGTCGGCGGAATCTTTTTTTCATATTGACGGAGGTGTAATTGAAGTAAAAAATAATCGGGTGATTATTTTAGCAGAGTCTATCAAAGGGTAAGTTATTTATGAGGAATTTATTGTTTATTCTTTTTTTGGTATTTTGTAATAACCTTTTAAGTGCTCAGGAAAAAGTTTCTTTCATAGCAGAAGATGGATTGCAGGTTACAGCAGACCTATATCAGGTAAATCCCGAAAGGCCATATGTTATTCTTCTTCACCAGGCAGGATATAGCCGGGGGGAATATAAAAATACCGCGCATAAAATCGTTAAGTTTGGTTATAATTGTTTAGCGGTTGATTTACGTTCGGGAGGAGAGGTTAATTATATCCAAAATCAAACCGCTTTAGTGGCTGTTCATAAAGGATATCCAACCGATTATTTAAGTTCTCTAAAAGATATTGAAGCATCCATAAAATGGGTAAAAGAACGAAGCGATAAACCAGTGGTCCTTTTTGGTAGTTCTTTTTCTGCTTCGTTAAGTTTATTAATGGCCAAAGATAATCCTGATATTGATGCTGTTATTGCATTTAGCCCGGGCGAATTTTTTGAACCGGAAATAAATATAAAAACCGAAATGAAAGATTTGAAAAAACCGGTTTTTGTTGCCGCCTCAAAAAGAGAGGAACCTTACATTAAAGAAATGTTTAGCTTTGTTCCTTCCACAAATAAAACGATATTTGTACCTGAAAAAGGCCCCGGAGAACATGGTTCCAAATCATTGTGGAATAGCAACCCTACAAGTAAAGAATACTGGCTTGCTTTAACCATGTTTTTTAGTAAAATACGTTAATTTACAATGCAAAAAATTCGTTTTTTAATTATCCGTTTTAGCTCAATTGGAGATATTGTATTAACAACACCCGTTGTACGATGTTTGAAAAATCAAATTAAGAATGTTGAAATTCATTATCTTACAAAACCTCAGTTTAGCAAAATCCTGGAAAGTAATCCTAATATAGATAAAGTTCATGTTTTAAAAGATTCTTTTGCTGATACTATTCATGAATTGAAATACGAACATTTCGATTATATTATTGATTTACACAAGAATCTTCGATCGTTCAGGGTAAAAAACAGATTAAAGATAATCTCTTTTTCTTTTCATAAGCTCAATAAAGAAAAGTGGTTGATGGTAAATTTTAAAAAAAATAAATTGCCGGATATTCATATTGTCGATCGTTATTTAGAAACCCTTTCTGTTTTTGATATTCAGAATGACCAACAAGGATTGGATTATTTTATCCCGGAGGAAGACGAGGTGGATTTGAAAACTATTTCTTCTGAATTAGTGAGTGGATATGTTGGTATAGTAGTAGGCGCTTATCATAATACCAAAAAGCTGCCCACTGAAAAAATTATATCTATCTGCAAAAAAATAAATAAACCAGTTGTTTTGTTGGGTGGCCCTGATGACCAGCAAGAGGCAGAAAACATAAAGAATACTGTTGGTGCCAATATTTATAATACCTGTGGTAAATTTAATATCAATCAATCGGCTTCTGTTGTTAAGCAGGCGAATGTTATTTTAACCCCTGATACAGGCTTAATGCACATAGCCAGTGCTTTTAAGAAAAAGATCGTATCGGTTTGGGGAAATACCATTCCGGAATTTGGAATGTATCCTTATTTGCCAGATACAACATCGGAAATCATGGAAATAAAAGGATTAAAATGCCGGCCATGTACCAAAATTGGTTTTACAAAATGTCCTAAGAAACATTTTAAGTGTATTCTGGATTTGAATGATGATTATATTGCTCAACGAATTAGAGAATTGTATTAGTAATTTGATCTTTTACAAAGTTTCAAATGTTGGAAAAGATTAATACAAAATATTTTAATCTTATAAATCAAGTTTTTTAAAGTAATTTTTTTTAACTTTAACTGATGGCTTAAAACAATTTATTAATTTTCAATAAATTAATTCGGCTGATTTATGAGCTTATTTAAAAGAATCATAATTACTTGTTTTTTTAGTTTAATTTTTACCAGGCTGTTGTTTGGAAATCAGGCTTATATTGAAAATAATTTTAATTTCCCTGATACTATCTCCAATCAATCTGAGCAAATACAAATTGAATATTTACTTGATTCAGCCGAAAAGTTAATAAGTATTGATTATACCCGATCGAACGAATTAATTTCTTTAGCTCGTAAATATGCCGATAGTTTGGATGATAAGTTACAGTTGAGCAAAGTGTTATTTTTGCAAGGGAAGCTGAATTATGCTCACGGAGATTTTTATGAGGCGGAAGAAATTTTCCAGCATCTTTTAGATAACCATCAAAATATACTGACTAATAATACCATAGCAGAAATTAAACATGCGTTAGGATTAACCTATATGCGGTTTAATAATTATAATAAAGCAATTAATCTGATTCAGGAAGCATTGTTTGTTTATGAAAAATCTGATGACAAGCTCAACATTGCTACCGCAATAAAAGATTTAGGAGTAATTTATTATTATTTAGGGAATGAAAACTCCGCTTTAGAAGAATATCAAAAAGCATTGTTATTATACAGAGATTTAGAAAATAACCAGGGTATTGCTCAATGTTTAAATAATATAGGTATGATATTCAGATTGAAAGGAAACTATGCCCTTGCCATCGAATATCTGGAGAAATCATTAGAATTAAAATATTTATTAAATAATGAACCAGGCATTGCGAATAGCCTGGGAAATATCGGCCATGTTTATGCTTCGGCAGGAGATTATGATAAAGCACTTGACTATTATAACAAGATGCTTGAAAAATGGCTTGAAATGGATAATGTTAATGGTATTTCCGAAGCATACAATTATTTAGGAGAAGTTTATCTTTGTATGGACAAACCCAATCAAGCCATTGATGTTTTACTTAAAGGAAATAAAATTGCTTCCCGGAATAAACTTAAACAGCGCCTTACCGATAATTATGAACTTTTATCTAAGGCTTATGAACAGAGAGATAATTATGAAACAGCATTAACATACTTTAAAAAATATAATGTAAGTAAAGATTCGTTATACGAAAGTTTAACCAATCAGCGAATTTCTGAATATATAACACGCTATGAAAAATTAAGGGCAGAAAATGAACTAATTGATCAGGAAAGAAAAATTTTAGAACAACGGTTCCAGATCATTATTACGATAATAATACTTGTTGGACTTATTGTATTCTTATTCTTTTTATATCGGCAAAATAAAACTATTCGTCGTAAAAGCAAAAAAATTCAAAAAATTAACAGGGAATTGGATTTTAGGGTACAACAAAAAACTTCAGAACTAAGACTTGCTCATTTTTCTATCGATTTAGCCTTTGATGCCATTATTTGGATGGAAAAAAACGGCAAAATAATTTATGTTAACCAGTCGGCCTGCAATATGTTATCATATAGAAAAGAAGAGCTGGAAGAAATGTATATTTTTGATATCGTTGCTGAATTTACGGATGATGTGTGGAACGATTACTGGGATCAACTAAAACAAAAACAATCATTGATTATTCAACTGAATTATCAAACAAAAAGGGGTAGTGAAATTCCTGTTGAAGTAGCCTTTAATTTTCGTGAATTTGAAGGCCAGGAATATAACTTTACGTTTAGTAGGAATATTGTTGACCGAAAGATTGCAGAAGAGAAACTTAAAAAGGCAAAAGAGAGAGCAGAACGTTCTGATCACCTAAAATCGGAATTTTTAGCCAATATGTCGCATGAAATTCGTACACCCATGAATGCTATCAATGGGTTTTTAAGTTTATTATCTGATGATGATGTGTCCTCAAATCAAAAAAAAGAAATTATTGAATTAGCCCGTACAAGCAGCAATGATCTTATTAATATTATTAATGATATTATTGATATATCTAAGATTGAAGCTGATGAACTTACCATAGAGAAGGCATTGTATTATGTAAATGATATTCTGCAGGAAATTTATGATTACTATATAAAAGATTTGAATTATTTACATAAAAATAAAGTGCAATTAAAACTGGAAAAAGATGATTCAACCGTTAAAGACAGGATTGCTTTTTATACTGACAAATCCAGGTTTAAGCAGGTTATGAACAACCTAATAAGCAATGCCATTAAATTTACGGATGAAGGTGAAATTGTTTTTGGATATCAACGGATTACCTCTGGAGGAAGAAAACTCCTGAAATTTTTTGTTAAAGATACTGGAATTGGTATTCCGGAGGATAGTCAGGAATATATTTTTAACCGGTTTAGTAAACTCGACGATAAACGAAAAAAAACCTATAAAGGCACCGGATTGGGGCTATCCATTTCCAAAAACCTGGTTCAAATGTTAGGCGGGAAGATTGGTGTTCAATCGGAAATAAATAAAGGATCAGAATTTTATTTTACATTACCTTACAAAATACTTGATAACAAGGAAACCAAACTTCTATATACTCCGGAAAAGAAAATTGAGGTTGATTGGGAGGATAAAGTAATTTTGGTAGTTGAAGATACACCCTCTAATTATTTACTTATAGAAAATTATTTAAAGTCTACAAAAATTCAGGTGTTTTGGGCTAAATCAGGAAAAGAAGCCATTGATATTTTTAAAGAAACAGAACATCTCGATTTGGTGTTAATGGATATTCAGTTACCCGGAATTAATGGTTACGAAGTAACAAAACTGATAAAGGCATATAACCAGAATGTTCCTGTAATTGCACAAACGGCTTATGCGCTATCAGGTGAAAAAGAACAAAGTCTTAAAGAAGGTTGTGACGACTATATTGCGAAGCCGTTTAAAAAAGAAACATTAATTGAGGTGCTAAGTAAACACATTCAATAAACTCGTTATTAAATATTTATTTGTATTCGTTTAAAGTTTTTTTTCGAAGCACAATTTTTTTTATCAGATAACGTTTTATCAGATTTGAGAATTGGTTTTTCCCAGCCACCATACATCGGATTTGGTAGTACAATAAACTTTTTTCCAAATAAATCTTTGTTTTTATTTACCATGTTAAATCCGAGGAAATGAATAAAATTTTGGGAATAAAAATTAATCTGCTTGTAACTTTTTATATCCTTAAACGTCTTACCAACGGATTAGCGTAAAATGGAATGACTGTAGAGCAATACAATAAAAGTGTAGATTTGTATTCTGATGCTGTATATCGGTTTATTTTAAAAAACATTAACCAAACCGATGAGGCAAAAGATATTGTGCAGGATACTTTTGAGAAATTGTGGGTAAGAGCAGCCGATGTGTCGTTTGAAAAGGTAAAATCTTATTTGTTTTCTACAGCCTACCATACCATGATTGATAAAATCAGGAAAAATAAACAAATCTCGTCGGTTGATGAATATGGGAGTTTAGATCCGTTGCATAATGAGCATTATACTGATTTAGGAGAAATCTTAAACGAAGCCATAAAGCAGTTGCCGGACGTGCAACGTTCGGTAATCCTGCTGAGAGATTACGAAGGATATGCTTACCATGAAATTGCTGATATTACAGGATTATCCGAGTCGCAGGTTAAAGTTTATATTTATCGTGGAAGATTGGCACTGAAAAAATATATTGGCAGCATAGAAGTTTTAATATAAGGGATCAATCAATGACTGAAATTAACAGACATAATTACGAAATCTTTTTTATAGATTACCTCGATGGCAACTTATCTCCATCGCAGGAAAAACGATTATGGCCTTTTTTAGAGGAAAATCCTGATTTAAAAAATGAGTTGGAAAATTTTAAGCCTGTTGAAATTTCCAGTGAAAAACAACTATTTCCTGAAAAACAGCAATTAAAAAAAACGGTTTTATTAGATGAGGCTAATAGCTCAATTTTTGATGAACTTTGTATCCGTTATATCGAAGGTGATTTGAGCTTGAAAGAAAAAGTTGCGTTGAATGAATACATAGAAAATAATTCGGGAAAATCCAAGGAGCTATTAATTTATAAGCAAACAAAATTAAAAGCGGATTCATTGATTTCATTTCCGGATAAAGAGAAGTTGAAAAAATCCGGTATGGTTTTCGCGCGGAAAAGATTATATCCTTATATCGCTGTTGCTGCCTCCATATTATTGCTTTTTGCTGTATATCTTTTTGTTCCACAAAAAAAGGAAGAACCCTATTCAAACAGGTTTGCTGTTTTTGAAACTAAACCTGCACAGGAAAATTTTAAAATACTGGAATTAACCGAAGAACCAGTATCAACGAATAAGCCAATTCCTTTGGCAGAAGCGGAAAAACAACCATCACCAACTAAAATAAATGAACATCATTCCATACAATCAGCAGACGATATAGAAAAGGAACGTTTTAGGGTAACTGCTATTGAACCACTTCCAATTAAACGGATTGAGCAAAAAAGAAATCCCTTAAATATTGCCAAAGTTGAGTCCGGAATTACGAATAAAACGTTGGACTATTTTCAAGCCCAATACAGTCAGGAGCCCGAGTATAAAAATTTAACCTCGTTTTTAGCCGAATCGGTAAGTGAAAGATTGATTAAGACTCCCGAAAATGAAAACAAAAAGTTCGAACTTTTTGATTTGGCACGTTGGAGTGTTAAGGGTATTAACTGGTTAACCGGCAGCAATATGACATTAGAAAAACAATACAACAAAGAAGGAGAAGCTGAAAAAATTAACTTCAATTCAAAGCTTATCGCCTTTTCCGCACCTATTCGGGAAAAATAAAAATTTGCTGTAACAAATATCAGTACTTGTCCGTCCTATGGATGAAAATAATCAGTAAGAAAAAATAATTAAAAATTTAATATGATGAAAAAAAGTATATTATTATTAGCGATTTTAATATTTACATTAGGTGTTGTAGCACAAGAAAACAAAACCGATGTGGATACAATGAAAAAAGAACTGAATGAAAAGAAAGCAGATACCACTAAAATTCTGTTAAAGCGAAAAACCGTAAAAATTATCGAAGACGAAGATGAGGGAGAAACTCAAATTTACGTAAAAAGACATGACAGAGATGATTGGGAATTTTTAGGAGATAACAATCATTTTCGTTCCAGTCGATTCAGAGGTTCCTGGTCTGGTTTTTCTCTGGGATTAAGCAATTTTGTAGATGAGGATTTTTCTATCAGCCGTTCGGGCGATAACGAATTTATGGACTTGAATACAGGCAAATCATGGAATATGAATATTAATTTTGCTCAGTATAGCATCAATTTGGTTAATAACAAATTTGGGTTGGTAACTGGGTTAGGCCTTGAATTTAATTATTATCGTTTCGATAGCGATAACTCCATTCAGAAAGATGTTGATGGTGTAATTATTAATCGGGATTTACCCGATACCTGGAATGTTGAAAAATCTAAGTTTTCAACAACTTACGCAACTTTACCCATACTGTTCGAAGTGCACACATCATCTTATCAGAATAGTGGAATCGTTTTCGCTGCAGGTGTAATTGGTGGTGCTAAATTAGGTTCCAATACAAAAGTAGTTTATAAAGAAAGTGGCGATAAAAAGAAAGATAAAGTAAGAAATGATTATAATCTGAACCCGTTCAGATATGGTATAACTGCAAGATTGGGTGTCGGAGATTGGCTTGTTTATGGAACCTATTATCTTACCCCGCTGTTTGAAAAAAATAAAGGCCCGGAATTATATCCTATTAGTGTTGGTTTAGCCCTTTCCTTCGAATAAATATTTAAAAAAGGATATTTTTACTATAAGTCATCATAAAACGGTGGCTTATTTTTTATTATAATGAGTTAACTAAAATATTATTTAATAAATAAACTATAATTTCGTGTAAAAAAATAAATTAAAATAATTTAATTAAAAATTACTTTTTTTTATTTTCTGCTTTATTCCTTGCAATTTCTTTAAGTGTTCAACAAAGTTTTCTCGATAGTTTTTTACTGGCTCATGAGCATGAGCACGATACCATGAAAATAGATTTGTTATTGGAAAAGTATTTCTTCAGATATATACGGGGAGAGATGCATGACGGCGAGGAATGCCTGGATAAAGCCATGGAAGCAGTATTTAACAATTTGGGTGCTACCTATGAAACATCCATGCACTGAAGGTCACAAAAATGTAATGAATATAACATGGATGTTCCACAAGGCCAATTAATTAACTAAAAATATAATTCGTGTGAAATTAATATTCATCAGAGCGGCATGCTTTATATTTACCGATGGTTATGTTGATCAGTTTGGCGGGAAAAATAAAAGAAAATTCAGAATAGCTCCTTTCAAAGGCCTTCTTTTTGCTATTCATAATAAGGCAATGGATGAGCAGAAAAAAATACTTGAAACAAAGTTCAATTCATGGAAAGGCTCATTGGAACAAATTGATGATGTGCTCGTATTTGGTTTCAGAATTTGACGGATCACCAGAAGTTTTATTATCTTAGCAAAAAAATAAATTATAAATGTTAAAAACAGGCTATTATGAGACTTCTTTTAATAAGTAATTCAACCAATGCTGGTGAAGCATATCTTGATTATCCAAAATATGAAATCAAGAAGTTTCTCGGGGATAAAGTTAAAAAGGTGTTGTTTATTCCTTATGCTGCAGTTACCTTTTCGTTTGATGAATATCAGAAAAAAGTTCAGGATCGTTTTTCTGAAATAGGTTACGAGGTAGATTCTATTCATCATTACGATTATGATAAAAAGAAACAAGCTATCAAAGATGCGGAAGCCATTGTTGTAGGTGGTGGCAACACATTTCACCTTACAAAACTTATGCAGCAACAGGATTTACTGGAAACCATCCGTTACGAATGTTTAAAAGGAAAACCCTATGTGGGTTGGAGTGCCGGTTCTAATGTTACCTGCCCAACGATTTGTACAACCAACGATATGCCAATTGTTGAACCGGAAAGTTTTCATGCCATTAACCTGATACGCTTTCAGATTAATCCACACTATCTGGATGCCAATCCTGACGGACATGCCGGAGAAACCCGTGAACAAAGAATTAATGAATATTTGGTTGCTAATCCATACATTTATGTTGTTGGGTTACGAGAAGGCACTATGCTTAAAATTGATAATGCTAAAGTTGAATTAATAGGCCCACGAAATGCCCGAATATTTAAATATGGCAGGGAACCCAGAGAAATTGCCCCAGGCGATGATCTTGATTTTTTGTTTGAGTAAAACTAATGAGCCTAAGATAAATAAGCTGTCTTTTCTTTAATAGACAGCTTATTTTTTTAATAATTTTATGTTTTTTGCACTTTGTTCATACATAATAAAATATAAAAAAAATTAAACTTTCGTTTCACCATAAAATATTTTAACTTGTAACAGATTTTAAAGTTATTCGTCATATATAATTATATAAATCATAAAAATAGTATTAAAAATGGGTATGATAAAAACAGAACAGCTGGTTAAAATATTTAGAACCGATGAAATTGAAACGACCGCCTTAAATAAAGTTGGCCTGGAGGTTAAAAAAGGAGAGTTTGTTGCGGTAATGGGCCCATCGGGTTGCGGAAAATCGACCCTGTTAAATATTATTGGACTATTGGATAATCCTACCAGCGGAGAACTTTGGTTTGATGGTATTGAGGTGTCCGGGTTTAAGGAAAGACAGCGAACAGAATTACGAAAATCGAATATTGGTTTTGTTTTCCAAAGTTTTAATTTGATTGATGAGCTTACCGTGTATGAAAATATTGAGCTTCCGTTGTTGTATTTAAAAGTTTCTGCCAAAGAACGAAAAGAAAAAGTGGATGCTGTTCTTGAGCGCATGAAAATTGGCCATCGCCGTAAACACTTTCCTCAGCAGCTTTCGGGTGGGCAGCAGCAAAGGGTTGCCATTGCCAGGGCCGTTGTCGCAAACCCGAAACTAATTCTTGCCGATGAGCCTACGGGTAATCTTGATTCAGCCAATGGCGAAAAAGTAATGAAATTGCTTACCGAATTAAACAAGGAGGGAACAACCATTGTTATGGTAACGCACTCTCCATCCGATGCTGAGTATGCACATAGAATTGTTCAGCTATTCGATGGCCATATTGTAACCGAAAATATTAGTAAAATTTTATAATAAATTTTATTATCTATTAGTTTATAATTTATAAGGGGACATTTGTCCCTTTATTTATGCAATAAATATATTTGTGTACACTAAAAAAATTAACATCATGAAAAATAAATTAATATTTACGCTATTATTCACATTTTTGTGTTTTGTCGGGTATACTCAAAACATAGAAGAACGGAAAATCGAATCATTTGATAAGATTAGTGTGTTTGGCAACATTCAGGTATTTTTAACCAAAGGGGAGGTAGGAACAGTAAAAATTAACTCAAAAGAGGTTAATCCTTCCGAAGTGGTTACCGAAATACAAGATAAACTTTTAAAAATAAAAATGAAATCAAATCTTTTTGATGATGTTACCGTTAAGGTATATTTAAATTATGATGAATTAAGGGAAATATCATCGAATGCTGCTGCTGAAATTATCGTAAAAGATAGAATTAAAGCCGATAAAATTATTGCTACGGCTACCAGTGGAGGAAGAATTAAATTACAAGCTGATTTAAACGCAGTAGAGTTTAAAGTATATCAAGGAGGGCATATTGATATAACCGGGAAATCAAAATTACAAGAGTCATATGTGAATACCGGCGGTGTATTATCGGCAGCAGATTTTAAATGCGAAGAGGTTTTTATAAAAATGAATACCGGAGGGAAGGCGGATGTTTTTGTTCAGCAAAAAATTGATGCCAGAGTAAATACAGGAGCTAACTTATCCGTTTACGGGAAGGCGAAACAGGAAGTTTTAAAAACTTCGCTGGGAGGAGAAATCATTCGATGGAATGAATAAATATAAAAAGGGCTGGTTCCAGCCCTTTTATTTTATAGATGTCTCGCCCTAAAATAAGTTATAACTTATTTTAATCGTTTTCCTCTTCTTCGTCGTCGAGAAAATCATCCTCTTTGCCGTATAAGTCAATGTCCTCAAATTCTTCTATTTCGTCAAATATTTCTTTTTTGAAATATTTTTGTTTTTTGGGGGCATTTACTTTTTTAACTTTCATTTCTCTTTCATCACCAAATGATTTGTTCTTCTTTGATTTCTGAAATTTTTTGTTTGATTTCATTGATACACGAATGTTTGTTAAAATTTAACAATAATTAAATTTGATTATAAAGATTAAATATTTTTTTTGAAGAGTTATTACCTATATTTCTGTATTTTTTTTTGAAGACTATTAATATACTCAATAAGGGCTTTATTTTAAATTGCAAGTTAAATATTTTTTTATTTTTTTAAAAAAATTTTTGCAAAAAATGATTGGATTATTTTATTGCTGTTTTATCTGTTTTGCATCAACTACTTTATATAATTTATCCGATCTTCTAATGAGTTGTTTAAGAGGGATAGAACACTTTTGGCCTTTTACGGCAGTATCTGTGTTTAGCTGATCAACGCGAATTTCCTTAACGGTAGTTTGAACAACTCCGGTTGTCGGGCCGGTTATAAGAATGTCATCACCCACCGAAACCTGGTTAGTTTCGATTAGAAATTCGGCAACTTTAATTTTGGTAAAATAGTTGGTTCCTTTCCCGATATAAATTTTACGTTTAGTAGCGCGCGAACCATATTTGTGGCTCCACTCTCCTAATCGTTGCCCCAGGTAGTAACCATTCCAAAAACCACGATTAAAAACGGTAGCTAATCGCTCTTCCCAGTTTTTTATTTTTTCTTCGTTATAGGTTCCATCTATATAGGCCTCAATAGCTTCGCTATAACATTCACTAACCGTTTTAACATATTCTGGCGGACGAGCACGTCCTTCAATTTTTAATACCCTAACTCCTGCATCAAGCACTTTATTTAAGAATTTGATAGTGCTTAAGTCTTTTGGAGACATAATGTATTCGTTGTCAATTTCAAGTTCGTTGCCCGACTCTTTTTCTGTTACAATATATGCCTTACGGCAGGTTTGTAAACAAGCGCCTCGGTTTGCCGAATAATTTTTTTCGTGCAGGCTTAAATAACACTTTCCGGAAATTGCCATACATAAAGCACCATGGACAAAAAGTTCAATTTTTACAAGTTTCCCAGAGGGGCCTGTGATATTTTCTTTTTGTATGATTTGTGAAATTTCTGATATCTGGTCGAGGGTTAATTCTCTCGCTAATACAACAACATCGGCAAATTGGGCATAAAAACGGAGGCTTTCAATATTACTAATATTTAGTTGTGTTGAGATGTGTACTTCAACACCCTTTTTATGAGCATAATTAATTACGGCTATATCAGAGGCAATAATTGCTGTTACATTATTTGCTTTGGCTGCATCAACAATTTCCTGCATTAAAGGTATTTCGTGATCATAAATAACGGTATTTACTGTTAAGTATGATTTTAGGCCATGTGCTTCACAAATCGCAACAATTTTTTTTAAATCACTAAAAGTGAAATTGTTGGACGAATTTGCGCGCATATTCATCTTTTCAATGCCAAAATAAACGGAGTTTGCCCCACCCTGAATAGCTGCCATTAGCGATTCATAAGAACCTACTGGAGCCATTATTTCAAAATCTTCTCTTTTCATTGTAGCTGTAAAATAATTGTTGCAAATTTAAATCATTCTAATGATAATCAAATGAGATTAACGGGAAAAGAAAAATTTGAAAATACGCGTGATTCACACTTTTAAATCTTTTAGAATTTTTTTGGGCCAATAAATCAATACTTCTGGTAAAGTATTTGATATACAATGATAGGAATTTGTATTTTTGCAGGCATAAATTGTAGAAATAGTGATGCAAACAATTAAATCTATCGTTGTAGGATTAATTTTAGGATTGGTAATATTACTCATTACTTCGGGGTTAATTACCTATTTCTATAAAGATGAAGTAAGCTTGTATCTTGTTGAAGAGCTTAATGATCATATTTCGGCCAAAATTGATGTTGAGAAAGTAAATTTTTCTATTTTAAAAAAGTTTCCTAAAGCATCGGTAGAGTTGGAAAATGTTGTGGCTTATTCTCCTAAGGGATATTTTTCAAAAATTCAACAATTTAATACTGATACTCTTTTTGCGGCACAAAGTGTTTTTGTACAATTTAACCTCGCTGATTTATTGAACAAAAATTATCAAATAACCGACATTCATCTAAATCGTGCCGACATTCGTTTGTTTGTAGATCATCTGGGCGATGCCAATTATATTTTTTGGAAACAAAAAACCGGAGATAAAAAATCGGAATTTACTATCGATTTAAAAGGGGTAAAGATTACGAACTCCGAGTTACTTTATTGCAACAATGTTACAAAAACCACTTTAATAACAGCAATAGATAATCTTGATTTTGAAGGTAATTTTTCTCATAAAAATTATTTAATGAAGATACAATCCGAGTTGTTTATTAATCAACTTGAAGTGGATAAAATAAATTATTTAAAAAATAAAAATGTACAAACCAATTTAAAGTTAAATATTATTGATAAATTATATCAAATTGAAAATGGGATACTTACGATTGAAAATTTAAAATTTATTGTAGATGGCGAAATTGATAATGCAGGGAATAAGCAAATTAATTTATTAATCAAGGGGAATAAATTACCTTTAAGATCTGTACTTCATAATTTGCCTCCATCAGTAGTAAAGGATTTTTCTACGATTAAGGGACAAACAGGCGATGTTTCAATTGACTTAAATATTAACGGAAATGATATAAGCGTTAACCGCCCGCAACTACAAGCTGGTTTTTTAGTTGAAAATGCAAGTATTTTCGATAAAAAAAGAAATATTGGCATCCATGATTTTTTTGTTGAAGGGAGCTATACTAATGGAGCAAATAAAGATCCTGTCTCAACGCAAATTATTTTCGAAAATTTTAATGCAACCATAAAAAACAGCCAGCTTAATGGAAAATTGAAGTTAACCAATCTTCACGATCCGCAGGTTAATGCAGCACTATTCACCAGGTTAAATTTGGAAGATATTAATGCTTTTTTTAATGTTGACACCATTGCTTTGCTTAGTGGATATGCCGAAGCCAATATTAACTATAATGGTAAATATGCCAAGTTAAAAAACCTTCAATTTGCAGATTTGTTTACTCCGAATTATTTGGTTGATTTAACGCTTTCTGATGCAGTTTTTCAAATTAAAGATAATCCGGTAAAACTTGAGGGTATTAATGGGAACATTCAGCTAAACCGTAATTTAAAAGCGCAAAACCTGTCTTTTAAAATACAGGATAATGATTTTTTAATCAATGGTTATATTTCACAACTGTTTGATTATTTCCACCATCAAAAGATGTTTAATGTTAATGCGTCAGTGGTTTCTAACCATATAAACCTTAGTCAGCTTTCGCTACTGTTTAAAAAAGATGACGAAAAAAATGCAGATCCTGTATATCGGTTACCCGAGAAAGTGGCATTATCTTTAAAATTAGACATTAAAAATTTTGAGGTAGGAAAATTCTCTGCAACTGCTATTCGTGGGGATTTAAATTATAAACCACGAATGATCTCTTTGCATGAAATTTCTTTTTATTCGATGGATGGATATGTAAAAGCTGGCGGTGTTATTACTCAAAAGTTTAACAATGACTTTTTGGTTAGAATGCAAAGCCGGTTAAATAAAATTAATATGCATCAACTCTTTTATTCGTTCAATAACTTTGGGCAGGAGTTTATTTCGAATAAAAACCTAAATGGAAATCTTTCCGGAGAGGTGTTTTTCTCTTCTGAATGGAACGACCGGTTGCAAATTAATAAAAAAACAATTCGATCGGAAAATAATATAATTATTATGAATGGTGAATTAATAAACTTTGAACCTTTATTAGGGCTATCTAAATTTATTGATGTACAAGAGTTGCAACACATTAAATTTTCCACATTGAAAAATCAGATTACGATAAAAGATGAGAAGGTGTATATTCCTCAAATGGACATTGAGTCTTCTGCAATGAATATTGCAGCTTCTGGCATACATGGGTTTGACAATAATTTTACCTATCATGTAAAAGTGCTCTTGTCGGATGTTATTTCCGGAAGATTAAAACGATCGGTTAAACGACACAGTGAATATGAAAATGTTGAAGACGACGGATTAGGGCGAACCTCTTTGTTTTTATTAATTGAGGGAAATCCAGAAGATTATAAAGTGAAATACGATCGAAAAGCTGCCCGGGAAGAATTAAAACAAAATATGCAGCAAGAAAAATTAACTTTAAAACAGATTTTCCAGGAGGAGTTTAGTTGGGGAGAAAACGATTCTTCTACCTTGATAAAAAAAGAAAAACAAACCAATAATAAATTTGAGATTGAGTGGGAAGAGGACAAAGAAAACAAATCAGGAGAGAAAGAAACAATCCAGAATAACGAGCAAAAGTTTGTTATTGAATGGGAAGAAGATACTATTTTGTAAAAAAGTTATGATGGTTTATATACTATTATGATTAAGTTCTCGTTACATTAATTATTAACCTTAAAAAAAAGATTATTGAATTGAACATTTACACCAAAAAACAAAAGTGGAAATTATTTCTTTTATTTGTTGCTATTTTAATAGCAGCAGCATCTATACTTA
>JASGMZ010000028.1 GCA_030156305.1 Bacteroidales bacterium
GATTTTTTATACACTTCATTGATAATATTTTCCTTCCCCGACTCTTTTAGTAAAGCAATAGCGGCTCTAAAAGCAACAAAATCGCTTAACTTGGCCATGTCAATCCCATAACAATCCGGATAACGAATTTGTGGAGATGATGAAACCACAATGATTTTTTTAGGTTTTAAGCGGTCGAGAATTCTCAAAATACTTTCTCTTAGCGTTGTCCCCCTTACAATAGAATCGTCTATTACTACCAGTGTGTCAATATTTTCTCGAATGGTGCCGTAAGTAATATCATAAACGTGCCCTACGAGGTCGTTTCGTCCTTTATCCTGCGCAATAAAAGTTCTGAGTTTAATATCTTTAATGGCAATTTTTTCTACGCGGACTTTTTTCGACATGATTTTGTCATACGATTGTTCGTTTAGCTTGCTGCCCAGTTTTAATATTTCTTTTCGTTGTTCTTTTAAAAGATAACTTTTAAGTTCGTCCACCATCCCGTAAAAAGCAGTTTCTGAAGTGTTGGGGATAAAAGAAAAAACGGTGTTTTCCAAATCATAGTTAATGGCTTGTAATATTTGCGGCATCAGTAATCTGCCCAATTGTTTTCTTTCCTGGTAGATATCTTTATCACTACCTCTGGAAAAGTAGATTCTTTCAAAGGAACAAGAACTTCTTTTTTGAGGTACGCGGATTTCTTCATTTAATACCCTGCCGTCTCGTTTAATAATAAGTGCCCCACCAGGTGTTATTTCTTTTATCGATTCGGCCTTAACATTCATCACTGTTTGTATAACGGGCCTTTCGGAAGCAACAACCACAATTTCTTCATCTTTATAATAAAATCCGGGCCTTATTCCCCAGGGATCACGCATAACAAAAGCATCTCCATGGCCTATCATTCCGCCAATAGTGTATCCGCCATCCCAATCTCTGCTTGCTTCCTCCAATACTTTGGCCAAATCAAGATTTTGGGCAATAAGGGTAGAGATTTCCTTATTGGTAATCCCTTCGTTTTTATATTGCCTGAAAAGATATTGATTTGCTTCGTCGAGAAAATGGCCTACTTTTTCCAGTACGGTAACCGTATCCGAATATTCTTTGGGATGTTGCCCAAGATCTATCAAAACCTTAAACAATTCATCCACGTTAGTCATATTAAAATTCCCGGCCATAATAAGGTTCCTTGATTTCCAGTTATTTTCCCTCATAATAGGCTGTACAAATTCAATATCATCACCTCCGAATGTTCCATAACGTAAATGGCCAAAATATAATTCAGCGGCTGAGGGCAAATTTTCTTTTGCCCATACCGGGTCTTTTAGTAAATCAGGGTTCTTTTCTTCAATAATTTTGTGGTAGTTATTAACTTCTGCAAAAACCTCTTTTATGGGTGAGCCACCATTGGAACGAAAACGATGGATATATTTTTTCCCGGGAGACATATCAAATTTTAAGGTGGCCAGTCCGGCGCCATCCTGTCCCCGGTTGTGTTGTTTTTCCATTAATAAGTACAGCTTTTGTAAACCATACATCCACGAGCCGTATTTAGACTGGTAATATTCGAGAGGTTTTAATAACCGGATAAGTGCAATGCCGCATTCGTGTTTAATCTGGTCGCTCATTGTTTCGTTTCTGTTTATTTATTTCTATTACTATTTCAGCGATATGGCCCGATGTTAATCCATATTTTTGCATGAGTTCTTCCGGTTTCCCGGATTCGCCAAACTGATCGTTCATGCCAATCATTTTAACTTTTACAGGATTCTCCTTGACCAGTACTTCAGCAACAGCACTACCGAGGCCTCCATAAATCTGGTGTTCTTCGGCTGTTACGATTAATCCTGTTTCTTTAGCTGCTTTAATAATTATATCCTCATCAATGGGTTTAATCGTGTGGATATTAATGACCCTTACGTCGATATTTTGTTTTTCAAGCTGGTATGCAGCTTGTAAAGCTTCCCATACTAAGTGTCCTGTAGCTATAATGGTAACATCCTTTCCTTCTTTTAACAATTGCCCTTTGCCCACTTCAAAAGGGAAGTCTTCCGTTGTAAAATCAGGAACTGCTTCCCGGCCAAAACGAATATATGCCGGCCCGTTAACTTGCTCAACAGAGGCGATGGTTGCCAGTTTAGTTTGCGTGGCATCGCAAGGAGAAAGAACGGTCATGTTAGGCAGTACCCGCATAATGGCAATGTCTTCTAAAGCCTGATGAGTAGCTCCATCGGGGCCTACTGATATTCCCGCATGTGCACCGCCAATCTTTACCGGAAGGTTATTATAACAAATCGATATTCTAACCTGGTCGGTGGCTCGTAAAGCCGAGAAAACGGCATAAGTGGTTGCAAAAGGAATTTTACCCCCCAGGGCAAATCCTGCAGCTGCACCCATAATATTTTGTTCGGCAATGCCAAACGAGAAAAATCGGTTAGGAAAAGCTTCTTTAAAAAAGTTAACACTTACCGAAGAGGTAATGTCTGCACCTAAAGCAACAACATTTGGATATTTTTCGCCTAAAGCTTTCAGTCCTTCGCCAAATCCGTAACGTGTGGGTTTTAATTGCTTTAATGTAAACATTGTTTTTTATTGATTTTGTTCCAGTTCTTTAATAAATGCATCAACCTGTTCGGGTTTAGGAGCCTTTCCATGCCAGTGGTAATCATCTTCAATACTTTTTACTCCTTTTCCCATGTGGGTTTTAGCCATAATTACCACAGGCCCTTTTTTCCACTCAATGGCTTTTTTGTAGGTAGCAATAATCTCTTTATGATGATGCCCGTTACACAATAACACTTTCCACCCGAATGATTCAAACTTATCTTTGAGCGGCTCAATTTCCATTACGTCCGAATTTTTCCCGTCTATTTGCACATAATTTCTATCTATTAAAGCCACCAAATTATTCAATTGGTGATGCGAAGCACTCATGGCAGCTTCCCAAATGGCTCCTTCTTGTAACTCTCCATCGCCGTGTATAGAAAATACATTCCATGATTTTTTATCCATTTTTCCGGCTAAAGCCAAACCAACAGCTACCGATAATCCTTGTCCCAGTGATCCGGCTGATAATTCGATCCCTGGCAATCCGTGTTCTTTGCCCGGATGGCCTTGTAAACGAGAGCCTAATTTGCGCAATGTCATTAATTCTTTTGGATTAAAATAACCGCTATGTGCAAGCGCAGCATAAAATACCGGAGCAACATGGCCAATGGACAAGATTAGGCGGTCGCGATAATCCCAATTCGGCATATCGGGTTTATGATTTAAGATATTAAAATACAGGCAGGTAAAAATATCAGTTAGTCCTAATGAGCCCCCGAGGTGCCCAGAGCCAGCTTCGGCTAAACTCCGCACAACATCTTTGCGTATCTCCAAAGAAATTTTTTTTAACTCTTGGATATTATTAATTACTGGCATAAAGTAAATATTTTATTCTTCAAGTGAAGGATAATTTATTTCATCAGGAACAATAAAAGCTGCCGGGAAATAATGTTTTATACGCTTAAATTTTTTCATGGCATCAATTTTTGTTCTAAAATCGCCCACGTAAACTTTAAAATAAGGATTATCATATTCTCTGTAAACTGGAATATCAGGAAACTTATCAAAAAAATCGGCTTTAACCTTTTGCGAATTTTCGCGGGCATCGCTTCCAATATCATTAAATATACGAATTCTATATCCCGGTACACCGGCTTTTCGTTTATTTTGCTCGATATGATTGTATATTAAATTACTCACTCTAATATCTTGCGAAATAGTAACATCTCCGCTGCCCGGTTCATTTTTTTCAATTCTTGATAAAATATTAGTATCTGCTGCTGAAGAAATCTGGCTATAAACATGAATAACCGGTAAAAGCAACAGCAAAATTGAATATATTAGCCTGGTACAATTTTTCATATTTTTTTAGATTTTATAGCGCAAAAATAATCAATTTTTATCAGAAAAGAGGTTACCAACTAACCTTGTTTTTTTCATCAACTTTAATTGTTTTTATGTATAGAAACGAACGGGCTTTTACTTTCCCTGTTATTTGAATTTCAAAATTTTTCATATTTCTTAATCTATACATTGATAATGCCCCTGAAAGAAAATTTGAAAGTTCTATTTTAACCGGAAAGGTTTGAATATTATCAAATTTTGAAGGAATCACAATCTTTTCAGGATTGGTCATTTTACCCAAATGCTTTCCATTAGCAGAAATATCAAAATCCATATCCATAATGTTGATTTTAAAGTTTCCCGGATTGGTTACCGCAAGGTCTAACTCAAGGCCTACAAGATTATTCTCTATACTTTTTAAGCGAACATCTTTGATATCTCCAATCTGAATTTCTTTAACCGAAGAGCATCCGGAGATTAAGATGGTTAATAAAAGGATGCTTATTATTTGATTTATTGGTTTGCTCATTTTTTATTTATTTACTGTTGCCAGCCTTTTGCTTTTTCTACAGCTTTTTTCCAGCCATTATATAATTTTATTCTTTTTGTTTCTTCCATAAACGGATGAAAAACCTTTTCTATTTTTCTTTTTTTAATGATTTCTTCCATCGACCAGAAATTTGTTGCAAGGCCGGCTAACAAAGCAGCTCCCAGTGCGGTTGTTTCAACATTTTCCGGGCGGATAACATCAACATTTAGGATATTAGCCTGAAACTGCATTAAAAAATTATTTACCGATGCTCCACCATCAACATTAAGGGCTTTCAATTGAATTCCTGAATCTTTTTCCATGGCTTTTAATACATCCATGGTTTGGTATGCCAAAGATTCAAGGGTTGAGCGAATAATATGTTTATCGGTAACTCCCTGGGTTAATCCAAGAATGGCACCACGGGCATACATATCCCAGTAAGGAGCTCCAAGTCCGGTGAAAGCAGGAACAACATATATTTCTTCGGTATCTTCTGTTTCGTTCGCAATTTTTTCTGTTTGGTTGGCTGACCGGATTAAATGTAACGCATCGCGCAACCATTTAATAGCCGCTCCGGCAATAAAAACACTCCCTTCGAGCGCATAATTAATCTTATTGTTTATTTCCCATGCAATGGTTGTGACCAGCCCTGAATGCGACTCGACCATTTTTTCGCCGGTATTCATTAACATAAAACATCCTGTGCCGTAAGTATTTTTTGCGGTTCCTTTACTGAGGCATGTTTGCCCGAATAGTGCAGCTTGCTGATCGCCTGCAATTCCGGATATGGGTATTTCGGTGCCCAAAATTTTTGGGTCAGTTACGCCAACGATTTCCGAAGTACCTTTTACTTCGGGTAAAATATGTTGTGGTATTTCAAATAGGCCCAGCAATTTTTTATCCCATTGTAGTGTGCTGATATTGAAAAGCATGGTTCGCGAAGCATTGGAATAGTCGGTAATATGTAATTTGCCGCTAGTTAGTTTCCAAATTAACCAGGTATCGATGGTTCCGGCAAGAATTTCGCCTTTTTCCGCTTTTTCTTTAACGCCCGGGATATTTTGTAATATCCAATGGATTTTTGTTGCTGAGAAATAGGAGTCGATAATTAAACCGGTATTTTTTTTGATGTAATCACTCCATCCTATGTTGTGGAGTTTTTTACAAAAGTCAGCAGTTCGCTTATCCTGCCAAACAATAGCATTGTATACCGGTTCTCCCGTTTTTTTATCCCATAAAACGATGGTCTCGCGTTGATTAGCAATTCCTACAGCTGCAATTTCTGCAGGTTTAATTTTTGATTTCCGGATAAGGGTTTTAGCTGTATTTATTTGCGATTCCCAAATCTCTTTGGGATCATGTTCAACCCAGCCGGGATGAGGGTAATATTGATTAAACTCTTTTTGTTGAACAGCTATGATCAGGGCATTTTTATCAAAAAGTAACGATCTGGAGCTTGATGTTCCCTGGTCGAGAGATAATATAAATTTTTTTTGCATAGTTAATTAATCAAGGCTTAAATTTACAATTTTAAATTGTAAGGATAAAAAAAGCGGCTATTTCCAATATTGAAACAGCCGCTGACCAATATTTTTAAATTTTATTCCATTGCAGCTGCAACCTCATCCGTTAGTTCAAGGTTGTGATAAACATTTTGTACATCATCATCATCTTCAAAAGCATCGATCATTTTCATTACTCTTAAAGCTGCATCTACATCCAGCGCTTTTGTATCATTGGGAATTCTTTGTAATCCTGCATTTTCTACTTCTACATTTAATTCATCAAGTTTTTTCTGTACGTTCCCAAAATCTTCTTTTGCAGTTGTAATTGTAATTATATCATCCTCAATTTCAATGTCTTCAGCACCGGAATCAATAATTTCCAGTTCAAAGTCATCTAAATTAATATCATCATTTTTCAGGACAGTAAAAATGCCCTTCGTTTCAAAAAGAAATGACAACGAACCATTTTTTCCTAAGTTTCCTCCATATTTGCTAAAAATAGCTCTTACGTTGCTTATAGTGCGGTTTCGATTATCGGAAAGGCAATCTACATAAACGGCTATTCCATTGGGAGCATAACCTTCAAAGGTAATTTCTTCAAAGTTGTCGCCTTCTTTATCTGCTTTGCTAATGGCTCTTTCTACATTGTCTTTAGGCATGTTTACCCCTTTGGCATTATTCATGGCCAGGCGTAATCGTGGGTTTGCTTCCGGATCCGGGCCGCCTTCTTTTACTGCTACAGAAATTTCTTTTACAATTTTGGAAAACATTTTTGAGCGCTTTGCATCGGCAGCTCCTTTCTTTCTCTTAATCGTTGACCATTTACTGTGACCTGACATATTTATAAATATTAACGGTTAATACTTTATTGAAAATAGGAGGGTAAAAATACTAAAAATTAAAAAGCCTGTAAAAGAATATGATAAATATTTATGCAGATATGATTTCTTATAATATATTTCAGACAATTTTGTCTTTTTTCTGTTAAAGAATATTTTTTGATAACAATTGGCGTTTAATTTTTAATAAATTTGCAGAAATTAAATATACTACGATGGTTGAAATGAATAATCGGGAGAGAAAAGAAGAATATCCTAAGTTATATATAGAAACGTATGGTTGCCAAATGAATATTGCTGACAGCGAAGTTGTGGTTTCTGTAATGCAAGATAAAGGGTATTCTGTTACAGAAGATATACATGAAGCCGATGTTATTTTAGTTAATACTTGTTCGATAAGGGAAAATGCTGAGCAACGGGTGTGGGGCCGTTTAGACGTTTTTAAGCAGATTAAGAAGAAAAAACCTTCCGTTAAAATAGGTGTAATTGGTTGCATGGCAGAACGTTTAAAAGAAAAGTTAATTGAAGAAGAAAAAATGGTAGATTTGGTTGTAGGCCCCGATGCTTACAGGGAATTGCCATTATTGTTAGAGGATGTTGAGTCCGGACAAAAAGCAGTGAATGTTATTTTGTCGAAGGAGGAAACTTATGCCGATATTAATCCGGTTCGGTTAGATAAGAATAAAATTTCTGCTTTTATATCCATCATGCGAGGCTGTAATAATATGTGTTCATATTGTATTGTTCCTTATGTTAGAGGTGCTGAACGTAGCCGCGATCCTGGATCCATTATGAACGAAGCACGTGATTTATTTGAAAAAGGATATAAAGAAATCGTTTTAATTGGCCAGAATGTAGATTCATATCACTGGAAAGTGGAGAATCATGAAAAATCGGTAACTTTTGCCCAGTTATTAGAATCTGTTGCAAAGATAAGCACGGATTTGCGTATTCGCTTTTCAACATCCCATCCCAAAGATATGTCGGATGATGTATTATATGTAATGGCTATGTACAATAATATTTGTAATCATATTCATTTGCCGGCACAGTCGGGTAGTACACGAATATTAGAAAAAATGAATCGTGGGTATACCCGGGAATGGTATATGGATCGAATACAAGCTATAAAAAGAATTTTGCCTGATTGTGCGATCACTACTGATTTAATGACCGGGTTTCCCGGGGAAACAGAAGAAGATCATCAGGAAACCCTGAGCTTAATGAGGGAGGTAAATTATGATTTAGCTTTTATGTTTAAATATTCTGAACGCCCCAGAACCTATGCCGCAAGGCATTTGAAGGATGATGTAAAAGAGTCGGATAAAACAAGGCGGCTTACCGAGATTATTGATTTGCAAGGAGAGCTTTCTGCGAAAAGTAAAAAGAATGATCTGGGTGAGGTTTTTGAAGTATTGATTGAAGGTGTTTCTAAAAAATCCAAGGATCACTTTTTTGGACGTAATTCACAAAATAAAGTAGTAGTTTTTCCGCGATTAAATTATAAGGTGGGAGATTATGTTGAGGTTGAAATTATTGATTGTACTTCTGCAACGCTAATTGGAGAAGTTGCAACAAAACATTAATAAAAAATTTTTAATAGAATACGAAGTGTTATTTTCACCTCGTTTTTTTAGGCTATTTCAAAAATATGTTCTAGTTCAACGAGCTTAATTAATTTCTTTATTTCGTCCGACACATTCATAAATTTAAAGGTTGAGTTATTTATTCTCGAAGCCCTGTAAATTTTTAATAAAGTTTCAAATCCTGCACTGTCAATAAAGTTAATCCCCGAGAAGTTTATTAATAATTGGGTTCCCGGATTAGTTACTATGGGCAAAACTTTTTGCTCAATTTCAGCAGTGTTTAAAATGTTTAATTTTGAAACATTGTAAAACGAAACAATGTATTTGTTTCTGAGATGATCAACGGTTAACATAATATCCTTTGGTTTTTAAAATTATGTTGCGAATGTAATATGGGAATACTAAAATAGGTATTAATTTAATGTTAAGTTTTCAACAATTTTAGTTGATATTATATTCACCAGGGAATGTATAAACAAAGAATATTTGAAAACTCAAGTATAAAGTAATGATTGAACTTCTTTAGCAGGTGTTTGTTTTTTTATTGAAAGGAAAGGATAGGGTATTTTAATCTAAAATCATCTTATAGTTAGAATGCCAATAAACAAATAAAAGTAAAACTAAACTTTATAAAGCTATGAAAACAATCATTAAGATTATGATGGGTTTAATGGTGCCGGCTTTGATGATGACAACAATCAGTGCTCAACCAAAATCAGAAATACCCACCGAAAAAGAAAACAAAATGAATTGGGCAGATGCCGATACATTGTACACTTTTCAATATCAAGAAGAATCTGATACATGGGTCTTTTTTGAAAGAGAGATCAGACGATTTAATGATAAAGATCAACCTACTGAAAATTTTGTTCAGTCCTATGATGTTGATAATCAGCACTGGGTAAATTATTTGCGTGTAAATTATACTTATGATGAACGAGGTAATGAAATTGAGGCCATTACTCAGCGATGGGATGAAAATTTTAAAAGCTGGGTAAATGCGCAATTAAAAAGTATTAATTATAAAGGGAGTAAAAGAGAGGAGATTTTGTTTCAGGAATGGAAAAAACCAACCAATGAGTGGTTTAATGTGATGAAGTATTTAATCACTTATAATGATGATGGTGAACAATATGCTGTTACAATTAATCTGTATAATGGTGCCACTAATCAATGGGATAATTACAAACGTTTTTTAATGGATTTTGAAAATCCTTTTACTCCACCTACCAGTGTTATCGTAGAAAACTGGAACTCCAGTCAAAAAAACTGGGAAACAGAAGGTAAATATATGATGCAATACAACGGGCGTGGAAATAAAACTGAAGAAATTCGATTAACATATAACAATAGTATGCGGACTTTTATCGAAGGAATGAAGTTTAATATGAGTTATGATAAGCAAGGAAACCTGATTGAATATGTAGAGAAGAAATACGATATCGTTAAAAAAACCTGGATTAATTACTATAAATATTTAGCTTCTTATAACGAACAGCAAAACATGACTGAAAAAATTGAGTTTAGCTGGGATAAAAATCTAAATGATTGGGTTGAAACCAATAAGTTTAAATTTTCAACTGACACAAGTATCTGATAATAAATTAAACAAAAATAGAAAGGTGCTCTCGTTTGGGTACCTTTTTTAACATCATCTTTTCCAAAGTATTGAACTTTGGAAAAGATTTGCCATAAATTTTTGGACAGCTCCTTTGTATTTATTTCTGTACAATTTTTAGCGAGAGTTCTTTCAACTGCGTTTCATCTATTTTAGACGGTGAATCAATCATCACATCGCGTCCGGCATTGTTTTTAGGGAAAGCTATAAAATCCCGAATCGATTCGGAGCCACCAAAAACAGAGCACCACCGATCGAAACCAAAAGCAATGCCACCATGAGGTGGAGCACCATATTTAAAAGCATCTAAAAGGAATCCAAATTTCTCTTCTGATTCCTTTTTGGAAATTCCTAATGCATTAAACATTTTTCTTTGTAGTTCTCCTTCATATATTCGAATGGACCCGCCACCAATTTCAACACCATTTATTACAAAGTCATAAGCATTGGCTCTCATTTTCCCGGGATCCGAGTCAAAAAGTTTAATATCTTCTGCTTTGGGTGAAGTAAAAGGATGGTGCATGGCAAAATAACGTTGTTCTTCTTCGTCCCATTCAAGCAATGGAAAATCAATTACCCAGCAAGGAGCAAATTGATCTTTATCCCGCAATCCTAACCTTTCGCCCATCTCTATGCGTAGAACATTTAAGGCATATAGTGTATCCATTTTATTTCCGGCAAGGACTAACAATAAATCTCCCGCTTTAGCATTCAATTGTTCTGCCCACGTTTTTAAATCTTCCTGCGAATAAAATTTATCTACGGATGATTTAAATGTTCCGTCAGGATTACACTTCACATATACAAGCCCTTTGGCACCTACCTGTGGTTTTTGTACAAAAGCAGTAAGCTCATCGAGTTGTTTTCGTGAATATTCGCCGCATCCTTTGGCATTAATAGCGCCAATATACGCAACGCTATCAAAAACTTTAAATCCTTTTCCTTTAACCAATTCAGAAATTTCTGAAATTTTCATGTCGAAACGCAAATCCGGTTTATCGGTACCATAATATTTCATGGCATCGTCGTACGAGATACGCGGATAGGGCTCATTAAAGGTTATGCCTTTAATTTGGTAGAAAAGATGATTTGCTAATCCTTCAAAGGTTTTTAGAACATCCTCCTGTCCTACAAAAGACATTTCGCAATCTATTTGGGTAAATTCCGGCTGACGGTCGGCACGTAAATCTTCGTCACGAAAACATTTTACGATTTGAAAATACCGGTCGAAACCTGAAATCATTAATAGCTGTTTAAAGGTTTGCGGTGATTGGGGCAAAGCGTAAAATTCACCAGGATTCATCCTTGAAGGGACAATAAAGTCGCGGGCTCCTTCGGGTGTTGATTTAATGAGATAGGGTGTTTCAATTTCCATAAAATTAACACTATCGAGATATTTTCGTATCTCTTGTCCCATCCTGTGCCTTAGTTCAAGATTTTTACGTAAAGGTTCTCTTCGAAGGTCGAGATAACGATATTTCATCCTTAACTCATCACCACCATCGGTTTCATTTTCAATGGTAAATGGAGGGATCTCCGATTGATTTAATATATCAAGTTTTTCGACATGAATTTCAATTTCGCCGGTGGGCATTTTCGGGTTTTTGCTGCTTCGTTCAACAACCTTCCCTTCAATTTTAATCACAAATTCTCTTCCTAATGATCTGGTTTTGTTTTTAAGCTCACTGGTTGTATTATCGTCAAAAACTAATTGTGTTAAACCATATCGATCGCGTAAAGTAATAAAAGTCATTCCTCCTAAGTTACGGATTGTTTGGATCCATCCACTTAAAGTAACCTCTTGTCCTACATTGTTTAATGTTAATTCACCACAAGTATGAGTCCTGTACATAGCTGCAATTTTTCTGTTGTTAATTATTTCAGAATGCGAAAATAGGATTTTATTTTCTTTTTAAAAACCCGATTTTTATAAATAGCTCATTTTTAACAAAATATAGTTCTTTAATTTTTTGAAATTAATCTTTTAAAGCAAATTTTTGTCTATACTAATAAATATGAGTTATTTTTGACGTGTAAACATTATTTTAATTGATGGATTTATATTCTGATGAATATTTTATGAAAGAGGCTTTAAAAGAAGCCCAGAAAGCATTGGACAAAGACGAAGTACCCATTGGTGCTGTAATTGTTTCCAACAATCAGATTATTGCCCGGGCTCATAATTTAACCGAAACGCTAAATGATGTTACTGCACATGCTGAAATGCAGGCAATTACAGCTGCTGCCAATTATTTAGGAGGGAAATATTTAACCGATTGTACTCTATATGTAACCCTTGAACCATGCGTGATGTGTATCGGGGCTTCTGCCTGGGCTCAACTTACTAAAGTGGTTTTTGGAGCACCCGATCTCAAAAAGGGATATACCCGCTATAATTTAAAGATGACTCATCCCAAAACAGAAATAGTGTCGGGAGTGCTCAAGAATGATTGCAGCAGGCTTATTCAGGATTTTTTTAAAAACAAAAGATAAAAAAGTGATGTAAATCACCCTAAAATAAAGTTAAGATCATCCAATAGAAATTGTTAAATTCGTATAATCATGCCAATTTTGTAAAAAATATTTTAAATTTAAATTATCATGAAAAGAATATTGTTATCTGTATTTATTATTCTATTTGTTACTAAGTTTAATTATGCTCAGGTTGAGATGTCAAAAGCCCAGGCTATGTTTTCTTATAATTTTACCAAGTTTTTTGATTGGCCACTATCCGAAAAACAAGGTGATTTTGTAATGGGCGTTTTGGGAAATAGAAACCTGGCATTAGAATTAGAGAAAGTAACCGCAGGAAAGAAGAATGTTACACAACCTATTGTGGTAAAATATTTTAGAAATTTAAATGAGGTAGAAAAGTGTCATGTAATTTTTGTTGATGCGTTAAAATCAGGCGACATCTCAGGTATACATACAAAAGCAGGAAATCATTGCCTTGTTATTACGGATAGTAATTCCGGTATTAATAAAGGAGCAGCCATTCAATTTGTAACAGAAGGGAATCGATTGAAATATGATTTTAAAAGCGAAAACGCTTCAAGATATGGTTTAAAGTTCCACTCTAAAATAAAAGAGATGGCTCGTAACAGTTACTAATCCATCTTAGGAGCATGAAACATCCATGCACTGAAGTTCACAAAATGGAATGAATATAACATGGATGTTACACAAGGCCAATTAATTAACTAAAAATATATTCGTGTGAAACTATTAAAATAGCAGGAACGTTATTTAGGAATTGAAGAAAATAATAATCTAAAAAATAAAATGATCAATATTTTTATCGATGCAAATGGGTTTTAATTCAATTAAAAATTTTTCTCCATGTCCCTCCAGGCAGCCATAAAAAGATTATCTCTTATCATTGATAAGGTTTCTCGTTCACACTACCCAACCAAAAAAGAAATACTGAAGTATGTAAGAGATACCGGAATAAAAATTTCAGATCGCACGTTAGACAGAGATATCGAGAAGCTTCGGGATGAATTTGGTGTTGAATTAATTTATGATATACCAAAAAATGGATATTATATTGATAAAGAAAATTCGCTGGAATTTAGCTCCTTTCTGCGTTTAATCGAGTTGAATGAAACAGCAGACTTAATTACCACCAGCTTAAAAGAAGGGAAAGAAAATTTTAAGTATATCGATTTTGAAACTTCATCGGATTTTAAGGGAGTTCAACAATTGAAAGATTTATATAAAGCGATACTGAGTTGCCATTATATTTCATTCTATCACACTAATTATCATACGGATGTTACCAAGAAATTTTTTAATATGGAACCCTACCTGCTTAAAGAATATCAGAATCGTTGGTATTTGGTGGCAAGAATGAAGGGATTCAAAAATTTTATTACCTTCGGAGTGGATCGAATTACACACCTGGAGATAAATGATGAAAAATTTACCCGGGCGGATGATATGAAAGTTCATGAATTGTTTTCAGAAATTATTGGCTTAGTATATTCAACATCGGATGTTGAAGAGGTACTAATGAAGGTAGATGAAAAACAGGTTAAGTATTTTGAAAGTCTACCCTGGCACGAAAGTCAGGATATTTTTATTAAAAATGGGAAGACCTTTATGCGTTTATACGTAAGGCCTAATTTCGAACTGATCCAAAAAATAATGATGCAGGGAGAATTTATTGAAGTACTGAAACCCGAATGGCTGCGGAATAAAATTGCTCAACTGCATCTTAATACTGCCAAAAAATACGGCCAATAGCCGCTATGCTAAAGTTTTCTTTTAAAATTGTTTTTAAATTATAAAAAGTAGTTTAGATAAGTTTTCTACATTTTAAATAACTACGACAAGTTTTGGCGCTATACTGTGATAAGTTTGTGAAAAAACTTATGATATGAAAAAAAACAATACTTTAAGCACTAAAGAAATTATCCAAAAGCGAGACTTACTAACATGTGCAGCCATTAATTTAAAGAAAGAATTTTTTGGTATTGATTCTGTGATTGATCAAATCATTGAATCCATTTCGTCATGGTATCTATTCCCTCACATGCAGAAAAGGCCGGTTGTGATTAATTTATGGGGAATGACCGGTGTAGGAAAAAGTGATTTATTGCAGCGGCTTGTTCAACTTCTTCATTTATCGGATAAGTTTTATGATTTTGATATGTCCGAAATTGCCGAGGGCAGAGCCAATTTGAATACAGAATTTTCCATAGCATACAAGGCTATCAGTAACAACCCTGTGATTTTAGCTTTTGACGAATTTCAGTTAGCCCGTACCATTGATGAGGAAGCCAATGAGAAAGACCAGGGGAAATCAAGAATTGTGTGGGATTTAATGGATACGGGGATATATAAATTTATTGATTATTCGAACCATATTGATTATTTATATGAATTTATGCAAAAAGCAGTTTTTCTGGTGCGTAATGGAGTAAAAGTACGAAACGGAATTGTTGTACAGGGATTAAGCCTGTTTAAAGCTGAGTTTAATTCGGATGATATCAGTAAGGCAGAGCGAAAACGTAACTTTTTGCGCAGGCGCAATTTTTTTCGAAAGCCCAAAGCACTTCAATCCAATTGGGAAGAAAACGATACCAACTATTTTATCGACAATGAGTTGTTGGATACTATTTTTGACCTTTACAACGATAAAATAAACAGAATTGCCGCATTAAGAGAATATGTTATGCAATTCGACGAGAAGGAAACCCTCGATTTTATTAAAAAAGTTATAAGGCATGCTTTGTGTCCAAAAGTGGTTGACCTTTCTAAATCATTGATTTTTATTGTTGGCAATTTGGATGAGGCGTATAAAATGGCAGGCGATTTTAATCCCGACATTGATGCTGACTCCTTTTATCAGGAAACGTTAAAAATTGGGGTTCCCGAAGTAAAAACAGCCCTGAAGAAAAGGTTTAGAAAAGAGCAAATAAGCCGGCTGGGTAATACACACATTATTTATCCATCTTTAAACCAGGAAGCTTTTAGAAAGATTATCCATAAAGAATTACAAACGATTCAAAATCAATTTAAAACAACATTTAATATTGAATTACAATTCCATGAATCAGTGATTGAATTAATTTATCAGGAAGGCGTTTTTCCAACCCAGGGAACACGTCCGGTATTATCCACTATTAATCAGTTAATACGATCAAAAATTGGTTTCCTGGTAGCTGAAAAGGCAGAAAAAAACGATCTCAAAACAGATAAAATTCACTGGCAATTTTATCAAAATAAATTTGGTGTTGATTTTATTTTTCAAAATCAGGTGCAATATAAGCTGGAGTTAAAATTAAACCTGGCATTATCGGAGCGCAGGAAGAACAAAAAAGATGATCTCCAGTCGCTGGTTGCTGTACATGAAAGCGGACATGCCATTATTTCGTCGTTGCTGTTAAATTATATTCCCGAAAAAATTGTTAGCATCACCACGAATAATGATTTTTTGGGATTTACCTACACACAGTATAATCACAAAATTTATATTAAAGATGAAATGATAAGCTGGATTGCCTTGTATTTAGGCGGAATAGCCGCAGAAGAAGTGGTTTTTGGCGAAAATAAAATATCATCAGGCGCCGAAGACGATATCAATAAAGCAACAGACTTTGCTGCACGAATGATTAAAAACGCCGGAATGTATAAACTGCCCATTGATGTGAATGTACAAAATATAAACACCAATAATTCTTTTTTCGATCTGCAGGGCGAATATAATCAGCAGTTGGAAAAATTAATTCAACAAGGAAAACAAAAAGCAATAGGGGTTTTGCTTGATAATATTGAGTTGCTTATTGCTATGGCCAATTATTTAAGCGATAATACACGGATGGATAAATCCCTGATTAAAGAATTCATAGAAAAATATGCCCGGGGAAATATTTGTAGCAGCAAAACTTCATACCGTGAGTTATTATTGCAGAAATTTACTGAAATGAAAGATGAAAAACAATTAAACCAGTCGTTTGTGGAGCATTTATCGTTGAATAAAAACAAGCTGTCTTGATGTGATAATAAAAAAATATAGGTATAGGCGTTTTAAGTATCTCAAAATTTGATATTTTTGTTACATATTTAATATTTAAATGAATATCATTTTAGATTTAACAGAAGAAATAATGAAAGGGTATTGTTCAATACCCTTATAAAAAGAATGGTTGAAAGTAAAGTTATCCAGATGAATCATACAAAATACAGGGATATCTAAACGCCTATACCTAAAAAAATATTATGATTAATTTTAAACTAAAAAAGCATAATTATGGAAAAGGAATTAATGCAAATTTTGGAAGATATTTGGACAAACCAAATTAGCAAAACTTACAATCAAGGGTTGTTATGTTCAGAAAGACAATTACAGGCTGAATTTTATCATCATCTAAAAGCTGAAAAATATAATGATTATACCGTATGGTTAGAACCTGTATTGGAAATAAGAGAAAATCCTTTACTACATCACAAAAAACCGGATATAATGATTTCGAAAGATAATGAAATTGTCGGAGTAATTGAGTTGAAATACAATTTGGAGAAAGGGATTAATGTAACGAATGATTTTGAAAAGCTAAAAGCATTTTCAACGTTAAATGGCGATACTAAAATTCCGCTTTATACCGACATAACCAATGGTAACTGGGATAATGACAAAAATTTTTCATTTAGCAAAGATTTAATTTTAATATTTGCCGTTATTGCCTGGGAAGATGTAGAGGCTTTAAATACTAAAGCCCTTAACGAAAAAAAATCTTTTAAACATAAAAACATGTATCATCTTATTGGTTCGGTAAATAAAGATACAACGAATTTTAAATTAAATAAATTTTAGAAATGCCCGTCAGCGTACAAAAATTAAAAAAAGGAATATATTTCTGAGCATATTAATTTAACATAAGTTGTATTTAATTATTGGTTCTACCACAAATTTAAGGGAATATTTTTGAAGGCCGTTTGTAGTTCCCGAATTTTTTTGTTTACACACTTTATGAGATAGCGCTCTTAAATAACAAAACCTACCGGCTTAATTGTCAGTAGGTTTTGTTACTTATGAACATTCCCGTGTCAATTGGGAAATAAGTTAGGCTAAGTGTTTTGGCCTGTCGTTTATTTAATTAACAGGAAAATACTTTGAGAAAAATTTCTTCATATCATTCCACGAGGCTGAATCTGCTGCCGCATTATAAGCAATGGGCATGTTAAATTTCTGGCCTGCTTTGGTTGATTCGGGATTTGTGAAAGCATGCAAGGCTCCTTCATATTCTTTAAATTCATAATCAGCGCCGGCAGCCTTCATTTGATTTTTAAAATTATCTTTATCTTCCTGCGATACAAATTTATCTGCTGCTCCGTTGCAGACGAGAACATGCGTGTTTTTAATTGTTGGGTCCGCTTTAAAACCTGCAAGTCCACCGTGAAAGCTCACCACTGCATCGAGCGGGATATCTAAACTGGCAGCGGTTAACACCACCGTACCACCAAAGCAATAGCCTATTGCTGCAATACGTTCAGGATCTGCAAAACCGCTGTTTACTAAAACATCGTAAGCTGCT
Source organism: Bacteroidales bacterium (assembly GCA_030156305.1). Lineage (GTDB taxonomy): Bacteria > Bacteroidota > Bacteroidia > Bacteroidales > UBA12077 > UBA12077. Next base: position 17,993 of record JASGMZ010000028.1, read on the forward strand.
GTCATTCTTTCTTTCAATAAACCTATATCAGAATAAATAACACCTGCATTTTTTTGTGCCTCTTCCGGATTATCAACGATAAGGCCATTGCCGTACATGTCGGCTGCAAATGCGGTGTAACCTAATTCTGCCAACATCTTAGCCCGCTTTTGGCTGTACTCATTATTGCCCCACCATTCGTGCACAACAATGATTCCAGGGCTTTTCTTCGTTTTATTCTCATCGTAAAAAAGATACCCTTTTAATGTTGTGTTTCCTGCCTTATAATCAATCTCTTTACGAACGATATTTTGTTCGTTCTTTTTTTCCTGGTTCCTTCCGTATCCATCAGCTGTAGCTATTGATATCAATAGCAAACTGACTACAAGTAATTTAATGTCGAAACCTTTTAAATAATTTTTGATATTCATATTAACCTCCTTTAATTAATTTGTTGAAAAACAGTTTTAATGTATATTTTGTTCAAAGGCCGGGATTTATTGCATTTTTAATACAGCCCTAAATCTTACTTTATTGGTAATCATTTTATTATAGGCCTCATTTGCTTTCTCAAGAGGAAAAACTTCAATCTGAGGACGAACATTTTTCAATACCGAAAAATTCATCGTATCTTCAGAATCTTTTGCATCACCTGAGGGCCATCCTTGAATTGTTTTACCGGAAATAAGCGTGAAGGGGATAACATCCATGGGCTCGCTCGCCGCAGCAACAATGATTAATTTACCTCGTTGTTTCAGGCCGTTTGTTATTTCCGAAATAACTTTGCTGTTAGGCGCGGTGGCCAAAATAATGTCAGCACCTCCAATTTTTTGTAGCTCTTCGGCCGCATTGGAGTTACTTGCATCTATGTAAATGTGTGCACCGAGTTTTAGTGCCAATTCTCTTTTTTCACTTCCGTGAGAAATTGCCACTGTTCTGTAACCGGCCGCATTCGCAAATTGTACTCCCAAATGTCCCAAACCCCCAATACCTAGTATTGCAACCGTGTCACCCGGTTTAGCTCCGCTGTTTCTTAA
>JASGMZ010000029.1 GCA_030156305.1 Bacteroidales bacterium
AAATAACTCATAGCTCGGCAGAGAGTGAATAAAATCAATATTTCACTCCTTGGCGTGTCTTTTGGTACATAATAAAAAAACAGATTCATCTAAAGTTTTATATGTATCGCTTGATGATCCTTATTTTTTGATAAACCCAATATCGGGACACAGCGAGAAACGTTTTTCTTCAATCAGCTTCGAAGTGTTCACCGAGTTAATTACCCGGAGAAAGGTGATTTTATAGTGGATTCGAAATATACTTTTGAGATAGGAGGAAAAAACAAACCCTCACATCAAATACAAGAAGTACCTGATTCCTATCTTGCTATGGATGATATCGAAGTTGGTTTTGGCCATAAAATACCATTATGGTTATTTGGATTTTTATATTAAATTTTTTATTAATCAATACAAAAGACCTTTCGGTCAAAAAATTCAAAATTCTGTTCAAAAGTCATTGTTAAAATAACTCATACCTATTATCTTCATAGCATATTATTGAATCCTTTTACAACACAAATAACATGAAAAAAAAATTTATTACATTGATTAGTTTATTGTGTTTTTTGCAGCTATCTACAATAAGTCAGGAAGTGAACGTAATGAATACCGACAGTCTTGAGCAAATCATTCAAACCACGAAAGATGATACCCAAAAATTCGAAGCCCTTTTTGCCCTTCATAAAGCAGTAAAAGCGCAAGAACCGCAAAAAGCAGAGAAGTATGCCAACGAAGGTCTGGAGCTTGCCCGCCAAATGGGTGATGAATTAAAAGAAGCGCGGGTTATTAAAGAAACCAGCAAAGCTCTGTTGTCCAGCTATCAGTTTGAAAAGTTCGATTCCATCGTACACACTATCATTCTGGTTTTTGAGGCCTATAACGAAACCGAGCTACTGGCTGACTGCTATAACAACCTGGGATCAAGCCAGTTTTACAGAGGAAACGTAGTAAAAGCAGAAGAATACTATCACCAGGCTTTAGAACTTTATGATCCCGATTCATGGCCATGGGCATCTACCCGCCTGAATACGGTATTTCTTATGCAATCACAGGGCCGTAATTCAGAAGCGTTGCCTGTATTATTGAAACTGACCAAAAAATTTAAAGCCCTGGACGACGAGTACAATTATGCGCTGTGCCTGGTTACGTTGGCCTCTGTTTATGAAACACAGGGTGATTTTGAAAAATCGAGGGAATATAACTTACAATACATTGAAAAATGTAAAGATATAGGTTATGTAGATGGCATTGCCGGGGGATACCACAACCTGGCTAACCTGGCCTCTAAAGAGGGAAAAAATCAACAGGCACTTGAATATGCGCTTCAGGCCTTAGAAGGGTTCAATAAGCCGCATACCTTATGGAACAAAGTATCATCCATGGTAACACTGGGTATTATCTACCATCAGTTAGGACAATTGGATAAAGCTTTGCAAACCAATGAAGAAATCCTGGACATCTGCAGAGAAAAAGGAATTAATAGCTTTTTTTCGGAAGTGTATAATAATAACAGTAATATTTACCTGGAGAAGGGTGCTTATAAAACAGCTTTGGATTGGGCCAAAAAATCCCTGCAGGAAGCAGAAAAAAACCAGGAGATTGATATGATCCGGGATGCCAGTTATAATCTTTACGAAGCCAGTAAAGCGCTTGGAAAAACCGGAGATGCCCTGGCTTACCATGAGTTGCACCATCAGTATAAAGACAGTTTGTTAAATGAACAGAACAGCAAAGCAATAAGAGATTTGAAGAAAAACTTTGAAGTCACTATCAAAGAATATGAGAACAAGCAATTAAAGCAGGAAAATCAGCTTAATAAATTGGAAATACAACAGCAAAAAACAAAACTATGGGTTATAGCCATTATCCTTCTACTGGTGAGTACCGTTGTTCTGGTACTTATTTTGCTCAATAAAAAATTACGCACAAAAAACCGGATAATTTCGGAACAACGAGGTGAACTGGAGAAAGCCAACCGGTTAAAAGACAATATGTTTTCCATTATTGCGCACGATTTACGTGGCCCTTTGGGAACCCTAAGCAGTTTGCTTGAATTCCTGGATGCAGACACAGCCAGGGAAGATAAAGAAAGTTATGATGAGATGCTGGAAACAGTGAAAGATTCAGCTTCTTCTACCTATGCATTGTTGGAAAATCTGCTTACCTGGGCCCGACAGCAAAAGAATGAAATCAGCTTCGAACCAAAACCAGCCAACCTTACGGAGCTAGTAGACGAGATTATGAAATTAAAAAAACCTGCTGCCGATAGTAAAAAGATACAACTGGGACATACCCTTACGAATGAGCTGATAGGTACATTCGATAAAAATATGATCCACCTGGTCATCCGAAATTTGGTGGACAACGCTATCAAATTTACACCAGAAGGAGGGAAAGTAGATATCGTGGGAGAAATAAAAGAAGAAGAAGTGCAGATTGCTGTTGCTGATTCTGGTGTGGGTATTAGTGAAGAGGTAAGGATGAAGCTGTTTGACAAATACCAGCTTTACAGTTCTAAAGGTACAAAAAACGAACGGGGCTCCGGATTAGGACTCAAGCTGTGCCACGAATTTGTTCAGAAGCACTTAGGTAGTATTCGTGTAGAAAGCGAAACAGGGAAAGGGAGTACATTTATATTTACCCTGCCACGCAATTAAAAGATTTACTAAGTAGTGCATCTTTGAAAACACCAGTTTTTTTTAGTGGCGTAATAAAAAACGTCAAGAACAAGGCTTGTGAAGAATTGGCAGTTAGGAGTTTACTGACGTAAATGACTGGTTGCCAATGCGAGCGTAGCGCAGTTATTGACGTTTTCTTATAGCCACTAAGTATTGGTGTTCTGATTTTCAGCCATTTCCACTAGAGGAGTTCGGGGCAAAAGTCACTGAAAATCTGAATAGCTTTCTTTTTGGACAGCCTTTGGCCTTTGCTTAGCGAGGGCTTTGCTTTGAGTGAAGCCCTCACTCAGGCGTCATCTCAAACCCTCTCCTCACTTATACGTCATTGCGATCCCTTTTCCTGTCATGTGTCATCATGAGCGCTCCCCCTCATGTGTCATTGCGAGCGAAGCGAAGCAATCTTTTATTTTCAGGGTACTATTTAAAGATTGCTTCGTCGTTCCTCCTCGCAATGACACTTGTTATTTATTTGCAATAGCCCAAAAATGGTTTGGTTTATCGAGAACTACCCGGAAAGCGCTGTTATTATGGAAGATAATACCGATTATCAGTATAATTTTAAATAAGACTCGGCGTGTCTTAAAGACACACCGAGTCTTTTGGTAGATTATTTACACGGTGTACCTCTGTGTCTCACACCGTGTCCTCTGTGGTAAAAAAGTTGAACCCATCACAGCCTCTTTTCCTTACACCAGTGTCATCGTGAGCCCTTTCCTCACTTATTCGTCATTGCGAGCGAAGCGAAGCAATCTTTTCTCCCTGTCATGTGTCATAGCGACCACTTTCCTCTCTCATGTGTCATTGCGAGCGAAGCGACGCAATCTTTTATTCCCGGTGCTATTTATAGATTCCCTGCCAGTCCTCCTCAGGCGAATAAATCCGGCAGGCAGGCTTCATTCGTTCCTCCTCGGAATGACACTTGTAATTTTTTATTCAAATATTTCTTTTCCACCCCCTGTATCCCCCTGACAGGGGAACAATGTTGTGCAACAAACCATCACTTTTCTCAAGTTTTTCATGATTAAACTGATTTTATATTAAAAAAGTATGTAAATTTGTAATGTAAGTATAAAATTACATAAAAATGATACCACGGCAAATTACTTCTGTACTACAAGATCGCTTAAAAAAGTTTCCGGTTCTTACATTAACGGGCCCCCGGCAATCAGGAAAAACGACCCTTTTAAGAAATAAGTTTCCCGATTACAACTATTTTAATATGGAAAGAATTGATCATCGGGAATTATTTCTGACTGATCCTATAGGCTTTTTAAAATCGCAAGGCCCTCATGTTATGTTCGATGAAGCACAGCGGGTTCCCGATTTATTTAGTTATATTCAGGTTGTTTCTGATGACAGAGGAACACCTGGCCAATATATCCTATCAGGATCGCAAAGCTTTTTAATGAATAATCATATTTCACAGTCTTTAGCAGGCAGAACGCATATAAGTCATTTGCTCCCTTTTGGTTTACAGGAATTAAAACTTCAATCTCAAGAGATAAATGAAATCATTTTTAAAGGTTTTTATCCACGTCTGCATGATGTTGGAATAGAGCCTGCCGAGTTTTATCCCTCTTATATTCAAACGTATATTGAAAGAGATGTCCGATCATTGAAAGCCATTGAAAATCTAAATACCTTTTCCCGATTCATTGGGTTATGTGCCGGCCGAATCGGGCAGATACTAAATCTTACTTCGCTGGCAAATGATACAGGGGTCACCGTTAAAACGATAAAATCCTGGCTGTCGTTGCTGGAGTCAAGTTTTATTCTTTTTCTGGTACAACCGTTTTATAAAAATTACAATAAGCGGTTGATAAAATCGCCCAAATTATACTTTTATGATACCGGTTTAGCCTGTTCACTATTAAATATCCAAAATGCTGAAATGATTAGGAATCACTATCTATATGGCGCTTTATATGAAAATTTTGTCATTAGCGAAATTATGAAAGCACAGGTACATTCCGGAAACCAACCCTCGGTATATTATTGGAGAGAAAGTAACGGCACAGAAATAGATTGTATCATAGAATTAAATGATCGGGAAACGCTGGCCATAGAAATAAAAGGAGGAGAAACATTTACTAAAGATTATCTTAAAAATCTTAAAAATTTTCCTTCTCAGCATGATATAACACAAAAGTATCTAATGTACACAGGTGAAAAATCATTTTCTCTTGCTGATGTTGAAATAATAGGAAAAAATGATTTTAAAAGATTTTTAAAGGAACGAATCAGCTAATAATAGACTTCACCCTCAAAAAAATACCGCCGTGCACCCGCCCAAGGCGGTTATACCATGTTTTTGAGACCCCCGATAGCTATTGTGGCAGGGACTTTTTTATAAAAAAAGGAAAAATATGGAGTCTGACTCCATATTTTTCCGCATCTTTGTGTTATGATTAAAAGAGTTGCTTCCGCCAGGTTAAAAGACTTATATAGCATGTTTAAAGTGGTTGCCGTAACCGGGCCACGACAATCCGGGAAAACCACATTGGTAAAGTTTGTCTTCCCTGATAAACCCTATGTTACATTGGAAAATCCGGATAACAGGCAATTTTCTGTGGATGATCCCAGAGGCTTTTTATCTCAATTTCCCGAAGGTGCTATTTTAGATGAAATTCAAAGGAACCCTTTATTATTCTCTTATTTGCAAGAAATCGTTGATAATAATCCTTCATCCGGTCAATTTATATTAACCGGATCGGACAATTTTTTATTAAATGAACAAATTACGCAATCTTTAGCTGGCAGAGTTGGATATTTGAACCTTTTCACTTTTAGTCTTAAAGAAATCAAAGAATACAATTTATCATACACCGAAAATGATTTTATTTTAAACGGGTTTTACCCTCCGGTATACGATCAAAATATTGCTGTTCAGGAATGGATTCCTGGTTATATCCGAACATATATAGAAAGAGATGTCAGACAATTAAAAAATGTGTCCGATTTGCTGATTTTTGAGAAATTTATGAGGCTACTTGCCGGAAGAACCGGACAGGAGCTAAATTATACTTCACTTTCTGTAGAAGTAGGGGTCGATGTAAAAACCATACAATCCTGGTTAAGTATACTTGTAAGTAGTTATATTGTTTACTTACTTCCGCCATTTTATAAAAATTATAATAAAACAATTGTTAAACGTCCCAAACTCTATTTTTACGATACAGCAATAGCATGTTCATTGCTTGGCATCCAAAAGACAGAACATTTGACCTCTCATCCCTTAAGAGGAGCTTTATTTGAATGTTTAATTGTTTCGGAAATCATTAAACAACAATACAATACCGGAAACAATGAATCTCTTTATTATTGGAGAGATAAAACAGGACGTGAAATTGATTTGATAATGGATAAAACGTCATCTTTTATTCCTATAGAGATTATATCAGGGAAAACAATTCACAATGAATTTTTTAAAAACCTGCGGTACTGGCTTAAACTTACAGGAGAAAAACAAGGGAAAGTAATATATGCCGGTGATTCTGATCAAAAGCGTTCAGAAGGTATTGATATTATAAGCTGGGAAAATTTAAATGATTTTTTTTATTAGCGAGGGCTTCGCTCAAAGCGAAACCCTCGCTTTTTTTCTAATTCCCGGCGTGTCTTAAAGACACTCTGAGATTTTTGGTGGATTTTTTTGATAGGGTTTTGCTTAGCGCGTAGCCTCCCAAAGGCAGGTAAACCCTCGCTTTTTGATGGTTGTATTTTAGGCTGGATCGCCGGCTTCCAGCCGGTTACTGTCAGGATGGCGGTGATCCTTTGTGCTGCCCTTCGTGTTCCTTTGTGGTAAAAATGTTGAACCCATTACAGCCTCTTTTCCTTACACCGGTGTCATCGCGAGCCCTCTCCTCACTTATGCGTCATTGCGAGCGAAGCGAAGCAATCTTTATTCCCGGTGCTATTTATAGATTCCTTCGTCGTTCCTCCTCGGAATGACACTTGTAATTTTTTTAGCAATGACACTTGTTATTTTATTCGTAATGACCCAAAAATTATTTGGTTTATCAAGAACTACCCAGCCTCGCAGCTCACAGCTCATAGCTCATAGCTCAACTCCGTGTTACTCGGTGTCTCACACTGTGTCCTCTGTGGTAAAAAAGTGAACCCTTCTTTTTTTCCCTTTCTACCCTACATGACGGATCCGGAATACCCACAAAAAAAGGAGCCCCGCAGCGCTCCTTATCGTAAAATATCTTTTTAGATTTAAAACCAGCCCGATTCTTCAATCTGAAATGAAGTAGTACCAATTTCATAATCATCGGCAAAGATATAAACATCATAGTTGCCGGGGATGAGGGCTCCGTTGTTATCCCAGTAAATGGTCACATCAATTTTTTCGTTTAGATAATCTACCGGTCGCTTGGCCGAATAAACAATCTCCTGGCCCTGAAATTCGAACAGGTCCTCTTCCGATTTGGCTAAGATATAATCGTCGGGCCCTGCAATACGTACATAAAAAGTGCGTTCTCCGGGTTCGGCAAGCACATTCTCCTTGACCGTAAAATCAATCTGAATTTTTTCAATTTTATTAATGCGGTTATTCTCTTTTCCCCGTCGGTTTAGCGGAGTAGCCCGCACATTTTCGGTACGCAAAACACTGGCCATCTCCACTTTTCCTGATAAATCTTTATTGGTCTCTTCCAGTTCATTTTTGGTCGATACCACCTGGTTAAACTCATTTTTTACTTTTATGTTTTCAGCCACCAACTGTTGGTTAATGGTATTTAGCGAATCAATTTGGCGCACATAACTTTTGGCTACTTTTCGTAAAGTACCCAACTCGTTTTGCAGTTGCCTGATTTTGGCATAGTTGGTTGCTTTTACCGTTTTTATCTCGGCCAACAGATCATCAATTTTTTCCTGCTCGGTAACCAATTGGGCATTCAGCGAATCGTTATCGGTCATTAACGAATCATATTCGCTTCTAAGATCGAGGAGATGTGTTTGTAAAGAGTCTTTTTCGGCCGTTAATGCACCTTCAATTTTTTTTGTGGTATGCATTTGGTTGATGTATAAAAAGGTTACTACACCCAAAAGTACAATCAATAACCACAAAATAACCTGCATGCTTTTATTATTCTTTTTTTGTGGCGGCACAGTAGGCTGATGTTCTTTTTGTTGCTCATTATTTTCCTGCGTAGGATTGTTTTTTTGCTCTTCCATTTTTATTTTAGGTTTGTTGGGTTTTTGTATCTATTTAGCAAAGGTAATTTATATTTTCATTTTTTACAATATCGTTATTCCGTAATTTCCAGCACCGATTGTAAATAGTACCCTCCTTTGATTATCACCGGTTGATGAAGAAGCTGTGGATCGGGATCGATAATTTCTCGCCATCCGTCATGGGTTAACCCTGCCTGGATTGGGATTTTCAGATAGCGGTTATTTTTTTCGGTAAACACAAAGGTTTCTTCCTCATCGTCAAAGACAGCTTCTTCGGGCAGAGCATAAATTTTTTGCTCATCGGTTAAGATTTTTGCTTCGATAAACATCCCTGTTTTTAATTGTTGATCGGGATTGTCAATAGTGGCAAAGATGGGTACCATACGTTCTTCTGCATTAATTTTATTGCCTATGCGTTTTACTTTTGTTTCAAAAATCTTCTCGCTGTTCAGCGATTGAAAAGTTATTTTTTGCCCATAGGTTATCTTATGCAAATCTTTTTCTAAAACGTAAAGGACCAAATTTAATTGTTTGTCGTTAACAATTTCAAAGATGGATGTTCCCGGGTTAATATACATTCCGGTGTTCCCGTGAACAGATGTTATCATTCCGCTTACAGGAGCGGCCACCGCAAAAGAAGGAGCAAAATCACCTTGTTCGATTTGCGCTACATCAACGCCTAACATTTCCAGCCGTGCTTTCAGCGCTTTATATTTTGCTTCGGCAGCGTAATAATCGGCTTTGGCTTGCTGCAGGCTTTTCATCGAAGCGGCATTTTCTACCGTCAATTCACCCTGCCGCTTAAACTCTTCATAATAATAATCCTTACGGGTTTTGGTTTCGATATACTGTTGTTGTAAATCAAAAAAATCAGGATGTTTTAGCGTTGCCAGCACCGCTCCTTGATTTACCTTTTCTCCCGGCAGGTAATTGATTTGATGGATAAAACCTCCGATAGATGGCGATACATTGGCTTTTTGGTGCGATAAAGCCGATAGTTTTCCGGTACAAAAAACCACATCAGCAATGGTTTGCTGCTCCATTTTACCCGTTTTGATACCGGCTCGCTCTTTTTGTTCTGCGCTTAAGGCAATCCCTTTTTCTGTATCTGTTGGTATATCCGGTTTTTCAGCACTTCCGTTCTCTCCACGGTTTGCACAGGCCGATAAAAGTACAGCCAGGATAAATATGAATAATGTTCTCATAGTATGCTTCATTTTATTGTGTATAATATTCAAGTTTAATAGCTGTTTCATTATAGCGATAAAGCGTTTCTAAATATCCCAGGTTAATCTCCTGGGCTGTTTTAATGCTTTGGATAAATTCCATGTAATTGATTTCTTCTTTTTCAAATTTCGAGCGGGCGGTACGCCTTAAAATCTCTGCTTTTTTTAGTGCACTTTCGTGATAGTACAGTAAATCATTCTGAATCTGATCGAGTTGCAACACCAGGTTTTCAATCTCTTTTTCCAGGTTAAATTTTTGATAATCAAAGTTGTTTTGTGCCTTTTGGGCTTCGATTTTTGCTTGCTGCACGTTGGCATTTTGAGGCAAAAACCAGATAGGCATACTTAGGCCAATGCTCCATCCGGTAAATCCATCCACCTGGTCGATTTGCTGATTAAAATATCCGGCTGATAGTTCAGGGAAATAGCGCGAGCGCTCCATGTTATATTTCGCATTTTCAATGCGGTACAGGTTTTCGTAGTAATCTAATAATATTGAGCTGCTAAAACGCTCATTGGGGTTGGTTCCTGCGGGTAACGCATAAATCGCCAGGCTATCATTTTCGGGCAACAGGTTCTCATCGATATGCATCATTTGTTTTAGTTTGTTTTCGGCAATAATTAGCTGCTCGGTAAGTTTTAGCAATTCGTTTTTTGTGGATGCATACTCCGTTTCGGCCATGGTTTGCTCCAGCAGGTTCGATTCGCCCAGCTCATATTTTAATTGTGCGATACGCACAAACTCCTGGTATAGCTCTGCCTGTTTTTGTTTTATTTTATGTTGATTTATCAGAAGTATCCAATGATACCAGGCAATTTTTGTTTCGGCCGTAATATTTTTTTGGGCTAGCTGCAACTCCTTTTCCGACAAATGGATGTTTTCCTTCACCAACTTTCCGGATTGAAAATGGGTAAGCAACGAGCCAAAGTTTTGGTTAATTTCAAACGACTGGTCAATCAGTGCTGAGTTTATTTGTCCTCGTTGATAGGAAAATTCCGTAGGCCGGAAATTTAAAATACCCTGCTTTTGTTTTTGGGCAGAGGTAACCGACAACCGTGCATTTTTAATGGTTGGATTATTTTCCAGCGCCAGCTCAACGGCTTGTTGAATATTTATTTTCTGAACCGGCTGGTTATCGTCCTGTGCAAAGCTATTGAATCCTGTTGCCAGGATAAGCATAAGCATTATCGGGAGTCCTTTCTTTATTCCTGGAGATTTACGCACGGCGTTTTTAGTGTTAAAATAGTAAAATAAAATGGGTAATAATATCATGGTTAACATGGTAGAAGTTACCAGCCCGCCAATAACTACCGTTGCCAGTGGGCGTTGCACTTCGGCTCCGGCCGAAGTAGAGATAGCCATAGGTAAAAACCCTACTGCCGTAGATACTGCGGTGAGCATTACCGGACGTAACCTTTCGTGCGTAGCTTTTAAAATGAGTTCGCGCATATTGAACATTTCTTCTTCTTTTAGCTCTTTTAAATATTCGATTAAGATAATGCCATTTAAAACAGCCACTCCAAAAAGAGCAATAAACCCGATACCTGCTGAAACGCTGAAAGGCATACCTCGTAACCACAAAAATACAACTCCTCCAACCATGGATAGAGGAACTGCAGAAAAAATCATCACAGCATCTTTTAACGATTTAAAAGCAAAGTGTAAAAAGATAAAAATCAGTAAAAGGGAGATGGGAACAGCGAGTTGTAATCGCTTCATGGCATTTTCCAGGTTTTCAAACTGGCCCCCGTACTGGATATAATATCCGGGCTCCATGGTTATCTGTTCATCTATTCGTGTTTGGATATCCTGTATTACCGACTCCAGATCGCGGTTACGCACATTAACACTCACAGTCATCATGCGATGTGCATTTTCCCTGGATATCTTTGCCGGCCCGTAAGTATACTGAATGTCGGCAAACTCTTCCAAAGGCATTTGTTGGCCTCCGGGAATGTTAATGCCCATTTGCCGGATATGTTCAATATCCATACGGTACTCTTCCTTAAAACGGATTACCAAGTCAAAGCGTTTCTCTCCTTCAAATACATTTCCTGCTATTAATCCTCCAAAAGCACCAGAAAGCTGTCGGTTGATATCTTCGATATTTATCCCATAGGCAGCAATTTTGGAGCGGTTGTAATCTATTTTTACCTGGGGCAGGCCGGCAGTTTTTTCTAAAACAATATCTGCCGCTCCCGGAACATCTTCGATAGCCGATTTTATTTCATCGGCTTTTTGGTTGAGGTAACCCATATCTTCGCCATAGATTTTGATGGCAATATCGGATCGCACACCGGTAATAAGTTCATTAAAACGCATCTCAATGGGTTGTGTAAATTCATAGTCAATACCCGGAATCACCATTAATGCTTCTTTAAACTTGTTGGCCAGCTCTTCTTTTGTTTGGGCCGATTGCCATGTTTTTTTGGGGTGTAACGTGATAATCATATCAATCTCTTCCATCGACATGGGGTCGGTAGGTACTTCGGCAGCACCTATACGGCAAACAATCTGATCAACCTCGGGAAATTTTTCGATCAGAATATTTTCCATCTCGGTAGTTAGCTCAATGGTTTTACTCAGCGAGGTTCCTGTTTTTAATACCGGCTGAATCACAAAGTCACCCTCATCGAGGGTGGGAACAAACTCACCACCCATACGTGAGAATATTATGCCGGTAAAAATGAGTGAAGCGATAGCCAGCCCAATGATGAGCAGTTTATTGTTATATGCAAATTTTATCACCGGATCATAAGATCGATGGGCAATATTCATAATCCATCGGGCAATGCTTTTTTTATGCTCTTTCTCGGGTTTTAAAAACATGGATGAGGCCACGGGCACCCAGGTAAGCCCTAAAATCATTGCGCCAATAATTGCAAAGCTGAAGGTAAGCCCCATAGGCTTGAACATTTTTCCTTCAACGCCAGTAAGTGTAAGTACGGGGATAAGCACAACTAAAATAATGATTTGTCCAAAAATGGCTGAGTTAATCATCTTGGAAGCTCCCTCGAAAGAGATTTTGTTGAGCAACAATGTTTTTTGTTTTCCTGAAGACAACTCGTACTCGGCTTTCTGTTTGGTAACCTGTAATGCAATGAACTCAACGATGATTACCGCACCATCGATGATTATACCAAAGTCAAGAGCACCCAGGCTCATCAGGTTGGCATCAATACCGAGAAGATACATCACCGAAATGGTAAATAGCAGCGAAAGCGGAATAATGGAGGAGATAATGAGAGCCGAACGTAAGTTTCCTAAAATTAAGATTACCGATAACATCACGATAATACATCCCAGTAAAAGATTTTCTACTATGGTAGAGGATGTTCTGGAGATGAGCTCGCTTCGTTCGATAATAGGATTGATGAATATGCCTTCGGGTAAACTTGTTTGTACTTCTGCTACTCTCTTTTTTACGGCATTGATCACTTGTTTCGAGTCTGCATTTTTAAGCATCATAATTTGCCCCATCACTTTTTCGCCTTCTCCGTTGGCAGTAATGGCGCCGTAGCGGTTGGCATGGCCCAGTTTTACTTCCGCAATATCGCGGATTAAGATGGGTTGTCCTTGTATGTTTTTTACAACAATTGATCCGATATCTTCTATGGATTCAACCATCCCTTCGCCCCGGATAAAAAAGCTCTCGTTGTTTTTTTCGATATAGGATCCTCCGGCAATGCTGTTGTTTTTACTTACCGCCTCGTAAAGGTCGAGCAAGGTGATATTAATGCTTTTTAACTCGTTAGGATTGACCGTAATTTCGTACTGTTTTAGAAAACCTCCCCAGGTGTTTACTTCAACAACACCGGGGATGCCCGATAATTGTCGTTTTACAATCCAGTCCTGGATGGTTCGCAACTCCATGGTTGAATATTTGTTTTCATAACCCTCTTCAACATCTAAGATGTACTGGTATATCTCACCTAAACCTGTTGTGATGGGTCCCATTTCGGGAGTGCCAAATTCATCGGGGATATTGGCTGATGCCGCTTTGATCTTTTCCGCAATGAGCTGGCGAGGAAGGTATGTACCCATGTTTTCTTCGAAAACAATGGTAACAACCGACAAACCAAATTTTGAAATAGAGCGTATTTCGATCACTCCCGGTAAATTAGCCATTTCAAGCTCCACCGGATGGGTGATGAATTGCTCCACATCCTCGGTGGAAAGATTGGTAGAAACCGTAATGACCTGTACCTGATTGTTGGTGACATCAGGGACGGCTCCTACCGGTATTTTATACACTGAATATAATCCAAAAGCAGCAATGGTAAGGGTAAAGAGAATAACAATGAGTTTATTCTTTATACTGAAATTAATAATTTGATTAATCATAGATGTGGCAATTAAAAGTAACCGATATTACAAGTAAATAAAAATACATAATTTTTAAGAAAAACAACAAGGTTTCCGAAACAATAAGCATAAGTTTTTATGGAACCCTTCCTGAAAAAAATTGTTCATTAATTTTTATCGTTATTCCGTACTTGTATTGAATGGACTATTTGTTTGTTCACGGGATAGGTTAAAAAAATGCCGCGACATATAGATTTGAAGTAAAGAAGATTGCTAACCGCGTTCGATTCTTCAGGAGTTAAATTTTTGTATGATTATTGTCCGATAAAAAATAAATAATATCAAGGCTTCAGACCCGGGGATGTATTAAGATTTCAATATTCCGCGGCATATTTGTTATCTGCAAAGAATGGCCTGCAGTGCTTGCCGCAGGTTTGGTAGCGGAGCCTTTTACCCCCGGGTTGAAACCCGGGGCTAACCTTATGGGTTATAATTTGCGGTTCGGTTTATAAACGAGTAAATCCAACGGGTTTAAGATTTTTTCCCAGATAGCTGATTATTTTTTTGTTTGACGATTCGTTTTCGGATTGGCATTGTCCGGCGAGCCGAAAAACAAGCACAGTGAGCGTTAAAAAAAATCTGCTATTCGAAGCACTGACCGAAGGGAAGTACAAGTTTAAATTTTTTAGCTCACATCGCGTAGTTTTTCGAGTGAGGCGGGCGTAGCCTTGAATTTCTTTGCGTACTTTCTTGTTTCAAGACAAGAAAGTATGTGGGGTATGGGGCAAAGCCCCTGAAATAGAAAATTGGTAAATGGTAAATAAAATCAAGGTTTCAGAATGGATTCAATATTTTTACCGGACAACAGTGTTTTTGAATAATAGTAACCGAACAGAAATTTGACAGGATAGCAAGCTATGCTGGTTTTTGTTTATAGCTTCGGTACAACAAATAAATCCCAATTAAAATAAATGGAATGCTTAACCATTGTCCCATATTTAATGTCATGTTTTGTTCAAAATCTACCTGCACTTCTTTGATAAACTCTATCAAAAAGCGAACGGAAAAAAGTAAAATCAGAAATATACTGAAAATGAAACCTTGCCGAACGTTGGTTCCCTTTTTATTATAGATGGAATAAAGAAGGATAAAAATTAAAAGATAAGAAAGCGCTTCGTAAATTTGCGTAGGATGTTTGGGAATAACTTCGCCCCTGCGAACAAAAATAAATCCCCACGGTAGATTGGTAGGAATACCATAAATTTCGGAGTTCATTAAGTTCCCCATCCGGATAAAAAAACCGGCCAGCGCAACGACAATAACAATGCGGTCTAATGTCCAGAGATAGGGCTTTTTATTCTTTTTAGAAAAATAATACAGGGCAATAAGTATTCCGATGGCTGCACCATGGCTGGCTAACCCTCCTCGCCATATTTTTAAAATTTCGATGGGGTTTGAAAGATAATAGGAAGGATCATAAAACAAGCAATGGCCTAACCTGGCACCAATAATTGTTCCCAGGGCAACATATACCGTTAGCTTGTCTAAAAGCTCAACGGTTAACCCTTCTTTTTTAAATATTTTTTGCATGATAAGATATCCGAAAAAGAAGGCCGAAGCAAAAAGCACCCCGTAATAGCGTATGGTAAATACCCAAAAACTTACAATATCGGGATTAACATCCCAGGTTATAGAATTTAAAATCATCGCTTGTGTTTTTAAAAATGATTTACAAAGGTATAAAAAAAATTACGCGTTAACTATACATCTGCGTTCATTGGTTGTTCTTTTTGTGCCAAGTCCGAATAAATGATGGGAAGATCTTAAAATTATTTTTGAGGTAACTTTCGAGATGATACAGAAAGACGCAGAAAAGTCAGGTATTGATTTAGAGAGTATTAAAGACGAAGATTATGAGGTTGAGTGGGTTAAGAATAATGCTACCGAACAATCCAGGCAATATGGATTTGATATCTCGGAATGGTTAAAAAAACATCATGAAGATATACAAAAAGCAGGACAACAATTAATGTTGGTTGACAAAAAGAAGCTGCTTAGGCTCAACGATGCGCTTGAGGTTGTTCAGTGGTACAGTTTCTTTATTTCTGCCAAAATACATCGTGCTTTTTTGAAACATGAAGGGGATGACGAAGAGGATGAATATTACATGTACGATAACCTTGGATCGGCAAAAATAGCACTTATAGCTATTGACCGGTCGATTGCCGCTTTAGGTTATATACTGGAGAGAATGCCTGAATATGAAGATGACTTGTTAAACTTCCTGATAACACTATCCAAAATAAAAAATAAGGTTTTAGCTGCATTTCCTAAAGCTATGGAATTTAAACGCCCGGGTTTTGATGATTGATTGGATAAATTTAATTTATTTTATTTTAGACCTTAAGGTTTCAAAAACCTTAAGGTCTAATAAATAAATAAAATAAAAACAATAAAATGAAACAACCATTACTTGAAAAAGGGTAATATTATCACATTTTTAATAAAGGCAGACAAGGAGAAAACTTGTTTCGGGAGAATGAAAATTATGCGTTTTTTCTCCATTTATATGAAAAATATATAGAACCCATTTGATCAAATTTAAAGATTCATGATTAATTATTGAAATAAACTTTTTAAGTTTGTAACTGGGTTTTTAATGATGCATTTATGAAAGTTAATGACTTACAATACGCGATATTTTTATTTCTTATTTTTTGGATGAGCGGATGTGCTAAAATTGTAGCACCCACCGGAGGGCCAAAAGATGTTGAGCCTCCTAAAGTATTATCCAGCGATCCTCCTAATTATTCAACCAACTTTAAAGGCGATAAGATTAAAATTACTTTTGATGAATTTATTCAATTAAAAGATTTAAATCAAAACCTGGTGGTTTCTCCACCCCTCAATGAGAAACCGAAAATTACCGTAAAGGGAAAATCATTGATTATTGAATTTTTTACTGAACTTATAGATTCTACAACCTATAATATTTACCTGGGAAATTCGGTACAGGATTATAACGAAAGAAATCCTATCGAGAATTTTCAGTATGTGTTATCTACGGGCGAATATATCGACTCGATGTCTATGGAAGGAAAAGTATTAAATGCCTTTAACCTTTTGCCTCAAGAAAATGTGCTGGTGATGTTATATAGTGATTTTTCCGACTCAATACCCATGAAAAGTATCCCGGAATATATTGCTAAAACCGATAAGGAAGGATTCTTTCAAATTAATAATATACGCAACGATACGTTTAAGATTTTTGCTTTACGTGATGCAAACAAAAATTACCTTTACGATCTTCCCAATGAAGGAATTGCTTTTTCCGATTCGGCTGTTAAGTTTAGGATGGACACCAAACCGGTGGCAGATACGATATTTGTCGCCGATTCTTTATTGGCTGGCCCTAACGAAATGATTTTAGATACAATTTGGATAGCCTCTGAAAAGTTTTCATCATATCCTTTAAACACAGATACTGCTGATTTTGAAAAAGATAGCATGGTGGTCATAAAACATAAACCCATTGATACCATAATTACAACCATGCAATCGTATTATCCCGTTCCGGTATTTTATTTAATGTTTTTTAACGAAGATAAAGAAACACAGTATCTTGTAAACTCAAAACGGGACGATAAGCGAAAATTGGAAGTTATGTTTAATAAACCTATAAAAGACAGTGTGGTAATTGAGTTGGTAGATACTACCCTTGAATCCAAATGGTATATTCAGGAAACAAACCTAACGAATGATACGATTTTTTATTGGCTGACAGATTCGTCGCTCTATAACAAAAAGGATTTAAAAACAATCCTAACCTATCAAAAAGAAGATTCAAATTTGGTTTACCAGTGGACTACCGATACCATTAATTTCCGATACTTTGAACCACAAAAGAAGAAGAAAGAAGATGATTCGGATACGTCGCTTGCCATTGGGTTAAATGTGAAAAATAAATCAACGTTTGATTTGAATAAACACATTAAGCTACAATTTAATACTCCAATAAAAGCGGTTGATGCCGAAAAAATAAGGCTGTTTACCAAAGAGGATACCCTGGAAAAAGAAGTGGATGTCAAGCTGGTAAAGGATAGCCTGTTTTTTAGACGATATACAATTTTAAATACGTACACCGAAGATTCTGATTATCGGTTGGAAATTTTTCCGCAGGCATTTACTGATATTTATGGTGCTGTAAACGATACGATTAATGTGGCATTTAAAACCCAAAAGATTGATTATTACGGTAAAATTTTAGCCAATGTTACCGGTATTGATTCTTCATTTCAAGTCATTGCGCAACTAATTGTTTCTGAAAAGGAGGAAGAAAAAGTGTATCGCGAAAAAGTAATTCTTAATGATCAAACGATCGATTATGCCTATTTACCCCCTAAAGAGTTTCTGTTTAAGATCATTGTGGATGTAAATTTTAACGGAAAGTGGGATACGGGCGAATATTTGGAACATATACAACCCGAAGAGGTTTTTTATTACGATAATCCGATCAACGTTCGATCAAACTGGGATATAGAAATTAATATGACCGTAAAAAACAATAAATGATGTCCGTATTATTAGAGTTTGCCATGTTCCCCACCGACAAAGGAGACAGCGTTAGTCAATATGTTGGTGAAGTCATTCAGATGATTAAAGAAAGCGGAGTTAGCTATAAACTAACCGCCATGGGAACGATTATTGAAACTGAAACCATTGATGAGGCCCTTGCGATAGTAAATAAATCATACAAAGTGCTGGAGCCTTATTCTAATCGCGTTTATTCTTCTATCAATCTGGATATTCGAAAAGGGAAATCGAACCGGTTGGAAGAAAAAATAAAATCGATAGAATCAAAGATTGGGAAAGTGGAACATTAATATTTTAATGTAGGTGTATATTTATTAAACCTGCACATTTGTGGCGGGTTTTTTTTGTTGATATTTTTTCAGATATTTAGTGCATCTTAGAAAACACCAGTTTTTTT
>JASGMZ010000232.1 GCA_030156305.1 Bacteroidales bacterium
TACATTTGCCGTGTTTTTCACCTTAACTATCACAGGGGTGACCATACAGGAGAACTTTTGTAACAGCAAACTACTTTCAATTTATTTTGATAAAACCTCAAATAAATGTTGTGATAATCCTTGTTCCGATTGCCATATTCGGGTTGTAACATTTAAAATAACCGATACTTTTTTCAACACTTCAAAAAAAGTTAGTAACAATACCAAGCCATTCGTAAAATGCCCATTTTTTACATGTGAAATTCAATACTTCAAACAAGGTAAAAATGGCAAAAAAATTAATAACCCTTTAAATTTATTTTCAACACCTAAGTTTGCTTTAAGCAGGGCACAACTACAGGTGTTCTTGTGTTGAGATAATATTTAATTCCTCCAAAAAGCAAAATATTATAATAACAATTTAGGTTTCAATTAAATATTATCATTATGAAAACAAATAATTTTAAAATAATAATAGCAGCAATTTTTGCTGTAATAGGTCTAAATGTAAGCGCACAAAAATGTGGGGTTTACAAAACCTATGAAGATTACACAAATGGCAAAATGGAAGTTTCAATTAACTGTGCTACAAAAGAGGGCAAAATAAAACCAAACGATTTCTTTAAAACAGATTACGTAACAGTAATTAAAAATGGTGAGAAAACTGATTTGAAGAAAAACGAAATATTTGGTTATCAACTTTGTAATGGGGAGTTCTTCCGTTTTCTGGATAATGACCGCCTGACTTTAGCAGATAAAAGCGGTTTATGGATTTATACGAAAGAAGTTATAGAAACCGTCTCGCCTAAGAGGGGCACAAAAAAGGCAACAAAATACTATTTCAGCAAAGCCGGAAGTGGGGAAATTAAAAGCCTGACATTTAGCAATCTTAAGGATGTTATTCCTGCTGACGACCCACTTTATTCTGAAATGGAATTGTTGTTTACTTCAAATTCAGCACTACACGCATATAATCAATCAAGTGGTTCATATAAAATCAACTCCTTTCTGAATAGCAAAGGATTGTAACAGATTTGAATGCTTTTTTGAAGGCTGGCAAGGCAACCTGCCAGCTTTCAGAAAAGCGAAATCAAACTAAAATTTCGCATACAATAACTTAATATTTATAAAAAAAGTAAAATGAACAAGATATTAAATGTAATCAAAGCAACAGTCTTGATTTTTGGTGTATCAATTGTGAACATCTATGCGCAGGAAACAGAAAAAATTATTGGAACAGTCGGTGGTGAAAAATTAGGTGACGACGGAATTGTAATATGTGTTTTAGGAACACAGGCTTGCATGCCGGTTCAGATAGACAAAAACATGACTGTTAAATACAACGGGGAGGAAACAAAATTGACAGATTTACCTTTTGCCCTCTATATAGAAGCTGAACTTAATGATAATAATAAAATCACTACAATTAAAATTGATGAAAGAAAAACCGTAATCTGTTTTGTTGAGCATAAAGAAGGTGATAACGAGAAATTGACGACTTTGTTAAACGGAATTAAAGGTGTTGAAGATTTTAAGTTATATCGTAAATCGAACCAGGTACTGATTGAATACAATCCAAAACAAATTGCGTATAGCGAATTGGAGGCAAAAGTTAAAAATGCAGGATTTATATTGGAATAAAATAGGAGGATAGAAAAATGAAACGAAATAAATTATTTACTGGCATGAAAAATACAAAAGTTATTTTTTTAATGGTAGCAGTAGTTGGATTCCTTTTTTATTCATGTAACAAGGAAGAAGAAACACCCTTGGATAATACTTTAGCTTCCAGCGTAATCGGCACATATACAGGTACTCTTAAGAGTACAGCTACTAATCAGTCCAGTCCGGCGACATTAAATGTAACGCTAATAAACGATAGCTTAGTTAGTATGCATTGTTTGTCCTACAATTTTGATTCAACCTTTACAATGCAACTATACCAAAACTATGACAGCATTATGGTGTGTTATACCGGACAAGATTTTTTTGCTGAATATGGACATAATCGCAATAATTATGATTTTTGCACAAACCGCCAATCCGGTTGGACAAATAACGCCTGGATGAACGATGGCAATTGCTGGGGAAATATGAATCAAAACAGCAACTGGGCGGGAACTGACCAATGGAACGCCTGGACCAATCACATGAATACCCAACACAATCAAAATGACAATCATTTTGGGGGATTTAATCCAAAAATGAATTCATGTATTTTCAAATTTACAATTCAGAACAATTCCAATTATTTTGAAGTATTTGAAGGAGTCAAGTAATTAAAGATGTGGGTAGTACAGCAATTGAAGTTGTAAAGATAAATCCCGTAAGGTTATTAAACATTTTTATGTAAATTTGGGGTATGAAAGTTCTGAATAATATTTCTCTCATAAATATTTGACGATATGGAAAACAAGGAAATCGACAAAAAACTCGAATCGAAAAACGTCAAACCAACAGCCATGCGAACCCTGGTTTATAAAACACTTGCCGAAACCGGGAAAGCGCTGAGCCTGGCGGATTTGGAGCAACGATTTGAAAAAGTGGAGCGTTCAACCATTTTCAGGGCGCTTAAAACATTCGAGGAAAATTTCATTGTCCACCCTGTTGATGATGGTTCAGGCTCGGTTAAATATGCCGTTTGCGATGATGAATGCACATGTAATATACATGACCTGCACGTTCATTTTTATTGTACACGTTGTGGCAGAACACGTTGTATGAAAGAACTTCCAATTCCCAACATTAAACTTCCTGAAGGCTACACCTACGATAATGCTCAATTCATTATTAACGGTGTGTGTCCTCGCTGCGATTAACTTTGCAATAGTGTTGCACTAACTTATTGGTAATTTTGATGTTGAAATTATTAGAATGTCTAACATTAAAAATTATTAATTATGAAAACTGGAAAATTTAAAATGGCTTTTTTACTTGCAGGATTAATTATCTTTTCTGCATCGCAGGCAATGGCACAACCTCATTGTTGTAACTCAAACTGGTCGGTAAACGCTAATGCCCAATGGTGGAACAACAACACCCCGGCGGAATATGCCTTATCAGCCGAACAAATTACGGAAATCAATGAGCTACGTAAAAACAGTTACGAGAAAAAGCTTCCAATCGAAAATGAGCTTCGCAGTTTGAGAATGGAATACCGGGCTGCTAATTCAAATCCCGAGCTCGATGTAAAAAAGGTGAAATCACTGAGAAGCACTATCCGCGATAAAGAAGAAAAAATTGAGGATATCAACCTGGAGACAAAAGTTCAGGTAAAAAAACTTCTTACTGAAAAGCAGCTTACCTACTTTAACAACAACAATTACAATTGGTGGGATATGTCGGAAAATTGCTGGCATGCAGGTAATATGGGAATGAATTCTCGTAAACAGATGATGATGTCACGTCGCAGCAATTGTTGGTAAACACCAGTTCGGTTTTTAAAAAAACAAGCGATAAAAAGAAAGGAGAATGTTATGATGGATGGATTTGGGTGTCACGGATGGGGAATGGGAATGGGCTGGTGGTGGGTTATAGGGCTCATTATCGTAATTGCCGTTGTTTGGATGGTTGTTAAAGGAATGAGTCAAAATAACCGCCCCGGCAACCTACCCGAAAGTAAGTCGGCGCTCGATATTTTAAAAGAGCGTTATGCCAAGGGAGAAATTGATAAACAAGAATTTGAAGAACGAAAAAAAGATTTAATATAAAATAAAAAATCATGAAGTATTACTTTGAAAAGATAACAGAGTACGGTTTCGATGAAGCCATTGAGAAAGTAACCGAAGAACTTAAAAAAGAAGGATTCGGGGTTTTGACAGAGATTGATGTGCAGGCCACATTGAAAAAGAAACTGGATGTCGATTTCAATAAATACCAAATTTTAGGGGCTTGCAATCCGCCATTTGCACATAAAGCGCTGCGGGCCGAAAATAAAATCGGAGCCATGCTTCCCTGCAATGTGATTGTGCAGGAACTGGATGATGGCAAAACAGAAGTAGCTGCCGTTGACCCGATGGCTTCGATGCTGGCGGTTGAAAATGACAAATTAGGGGAAATCGCCAACGAAATAAGGGCAAAACTTGAAAAGGTCATTGAAAACGTATAATACGGCCAGTATTTTAACCTAAAGTATTTAAAAAATCTTTGGAAATGAGAAAACAACTGTTGTTATTAACCTTCGTACTTTTCTGGGTATTCACAGCGAATGCCCAGGAAGGCGAACGGTTAAAAGTAATCACAGGGGTACGTGTTAACCCTTTTGTGATGTACGATTTTGACGGTAACAAAACGGAAATAACGCGTATCCATGCCGAGTTGGGCGCCATGTTCAATAATAAAACCTACCTGTCGGTGGGATACACGCCCTTTGCCAATACCATCTACAATTTTAACGAATACTGGTTTGTAGGGTTCGACAAAAAAATCCCGGTATCGTGGGTTTTGGCGGAAGAGTATATGATAGATGAAAATAAATTCATAGTCCAGACCGGCCTCAATTTCAAATTAGGGAACGTGGGAAATGCGTTTGTATTTCTGTTTACCCCTGTTGATAATATTGACTGGGGCTTGAAAGTGGGCGCTTTTATTCCTTTAAATGTGGTTTTGCATAAAGATTAGTTCACATGTTCAAATCTGTATTTACCATCAGTAAAATGGACTGCCCTTCCGAAGAATCCCTTATCAGGATGAAGCTGGAAGGGCTTTCCACAATTAAAAGTTTGGTGTTCGATATTGAAAACCGGAAGCTCACCGTGTTTCATTCCGAAGAAAATGAGGAAATCGAAAAACACCTTAAAGAACTCAAATTGGGCACGGAACACAAAGAAACCATTGTTGTCCAACAGGATGAATTCAAGGACGATTCATCAGTACAATCGAAACTGCTTTGGACAGTTCTGATTATCAATTTTGCTTTTTTTCTCATTGAAATTACCACAGGTTTTATTTCAAAATCTATGGGCCTGGTTGCCGATTCACTGGATATGCTGGCAGACGCGTTGGTTTATGGCCTAAGCCTTTGGGCAGTTGGCTCAACTGTAACCCGCAAGAAAAAAGTAGCCCGACTAAGTGGCTATTTTCAACTGGCATTGGCACTGATAGGCCTCGTAGAAGTAATACGTAGGTTTATCAGTTTTGAAGAGGTGCCGGATTTTCAAACCATGATAATTGTATCAATACTGGCATTGATTGCGAATTCAGTTTGTCTATATCTGTTGCAAAAGTCAAAGAGCAAAGAAGCACACATGAAAGCTACCATGATTTTTACATCAAACGATATTATTATCAATACGGGCGTTATCCTTGCAGGT
>JASGMZ010000030.1 GCA_030156305.1 Bacteroidales bacterium
TTAAGGTCATTCTTGTCATGAACATGAACAGGAGAACCATTATGAAGATAATAGACAAAATTATCTTTCTCAAAAACACCCGAAGTTGAAGAAAGCATTTATGTGTTTGCTGGAAAAATCGGAAGTTGTATTTGCATAATTTATTTGTATTTTTGTGTAAAAATATGACCAATCTACTTCACGAACAAAAACTTCTAACTTGTTGATATTCAAAATTGAGGCCAGGAGTTCTGATATTTGAGAACAACAAATTTTTTTAACACCAACTTTATTAAATAGAGCCTTCAATTTTATAAATTTTCTAAAATAAAATTAGTCATCCGTGTATATAAATGATAACTTGTATTTCCACCATAAATTCCATGATCTTTATCTTTATAAAACTGCATTTCAAATTGTTTATTTTCCTGAACCAGCTTTTCGGATAATTCAATAGCGTTTTGGAAATGTACATTATCATCCGCCGTACCATGAATTAAAAGATATTTGCCTTTTAATTTGTCTGCATGGTTTAAGGGTGAATTGTCATCATATCCATCCGGGTTATCTTGTGGTAATCCCATATATAATTCGGTATAAATAGAATCGTAATATCTCCAGCTGGTTACAGGTGCAACAGCAATGGCCATTTCGAAAACATTATTTCCAAGAAATAAGCATGATGTGGACATAAATCCACCATAGCTCCAGCCCCAAATGCCTGTTCTGTGTTCATCAATATAAGGTAAACTGCTTAGATATTCAGCTGCTTCAATTTGGTCAATGGTTTCATACTTACCTAACTGTCCGTAGGTCATTTTTTTAAATTCTTCACCACGTCCACCGGTTCCGCGATTATCAACACATACAACAACATACCCTTTTTGTGCCAACATCTGAAACCAGGCATAACTACGCGACCAGTTATCTAAAACCGTTTGAGAGCCCGGCCCTCCATATAGATACATAAACATTGGATATTTTTTATCCTGATCAAAATCAGGAGGTTTAATCATATAAGCATTTAGGCCCCATTTGCTTGATGGGGTATTTATGGTTAAAAATTCAACGGGTGTAAAATGGTATTCTTTAATAGTTTGTTTTAGTTTCTCGTTGTCTTCCAATACACGTATCAGTTTACCTTTTTTGTTATGTAACGTTATATAACGAGGAGTTTCTGAGTTAGCGTAATAGTTTATGAAATATTTAAAACCGTTACTAAACACTGCCCGGTTATTACCTTCCTTTTCCGATAATTTTTTCTTCTTACTGCCATCCGTTTTAATCGAATAAACCGCCCTGTGTAATGGCGATTCTTCTGCCGATTGATAATAAACGGTATTTGTTTTACTGTCAATGCCAATAAAATCGGTTACATCCCATTCTCCTTTAGTGATCTGATTAATAAATTTACCGTTGATATCATATAGATACAAATGGTTCCAACCATCTTTTTCGCTGTTAATAATAAAATATCGCCCATCGTCGGTCAGGGTCATATACGAATCATCAATTCTTTCAATATAAAATTTGTTTTTCTCTTCGTAAATTACATTTGATGTTCCGTTATCAGTATTTGCCAAAAGTATTTCGATATGATTTTGTAGCCTGTTTTCGCGGATAATCACCAGCTTATTATTTTCATTGGCCCATTTTATGCGTGGAATATATTGATCCGTTTCCTGGCCCACATCTATGGTATTGGTTTTGTTTGTATTTAAGTCATAAACATGGATACTTACTATTGAAT
Organism: Bacteroidales bacterium; assembly: GCA_030156305.1. Taxonomy (GTDB): domain Bacteria; phylum Bacteroidota; class Bacteroidia; order Bacteroidales; family UBA12077; genus UBA12077. Next base: position 1,730 of record JASGMZ010000030.1, read on the forward strand.
TTTTTTCACCTGCTTTTGGATATTTGTAAGCATAATTTTCAGGATAAAGCTCACTATTATATTTTGTCATATTAAATACAGGAACTTCACTTTCGTCGAATTTATAGTAGGCGATTTTATCGCCTTTTGGCGACCAGAAAAAAGCCCTGGTAAAGGAAAATTCCTCTTCGTAAACCCAATCGGTTCCTCCATTAATGATATGATTAAATTTACCGTCGAAAGTAATTTGTTTTTCTTCATCGGTGCTTAAATTTTTGATATAAATATTATTTTCTCTTACGAAGGCAACTTTTGAAGCATCAGGTGAAAAAACGGCAAACATTTGTCGCCCGTTTTCACTTACCTTTTTAAGTTCTTTCGATTGAATATCATAAATGTAATAATCAGCTGTAAAAGAGCGTCGATAAATATACTCTGCATTTACAGTTAGTAAAATTTTTGTTTCATCTGCTGAAAATTCATAATCTCTGATATTGAAATCATCTTCAATGCTGTTAAATAAAACGTCTACCACTTCGCCCGATTTAAAACTGTGCCTAATAATTTTTTTACCTTTTTCAATTGTTGTGAAGTGTTCTCCGTCATTCATCGATCGAATACCGTAAACAGAATTTTCTCTAAAAACGCCTTTTTTATAAATATCGTCAAGCGTAATTGTTTTTGATACATTTTGTGCATTAACCTGAAAAATGCACACTGTTAAAAGTAAATAAACAGTTAGTTTGCTAATTTTTTTCATGATTTATTTAATTTTAAGATATGTTCTTTGGACATGTTTTTTTACAAAAAGTTTATTTTTAAATGTAATGGTTAACCTGCATTATTCATAAACTTTATGAATAATGCTGCTGACGTAGGAAAAATTAAAGGTTTAATTAGTATAAATCTTTGATTTTCCCCAGACAGTGTTAACCTGTACTATTCATAAATATTGAAAAATATAATATTTATGCATACGTCAGGTTAAATATAATGTAAACTTTTTTAGAATAAAAATGTTAATTTATGGAATGGGATGTTAAATTGAGTGTAAATCTTATAAAAATGATTTATAAGTTCAATAAAGAATTTATATCTTTGCAATCTTGAATTTTGAAACCAATTAAATGATGATAAAAATAACATTACCAGATAATTCTGTTCATGAATATAAAAAAGGTATTTCAGGTTACGAAATAGCTAAAGATATTAGTCCGCGATTAGCAAAAGAGGTGCTTTCTGTTACGGTAAATGATGAACTTTGGGATTTACAACGGCCCATAACCTCAGATGCAAAAATTAAGCTGCATAAATGGGAAGATGAAGAAGGGAAACATGCTTTCTGGCACTCTTCGGCTCACCTTTTAGCCCAAGCACTGGAAAGTTTGTATCCTGGCATTAAGTTTGGTATTGGGCCAAGTATTGATCATGGGTTTTATTATGATGTTGATTTAGGTGACGGCCGTGTAATTACCGATATAGATTTCCCGAAGATTGAGAAGAAAATGAAAGAGCTGGCACAACAAAAAAATGAATACAAAAGACGGGATGTGTCCAAAAATGAAGCATTAGATTATTATACTAAAAAAGGAGATGAATATAAGGTTGAATTAATTGGTGAGTTGGAAGACGGAACCATTACTTTTTATGAGCATGGTAATTTTACCGATCTTTGCCGTGGCCCGCATTTACCTAATACCGGATACATTAAAGCCATAAAAATATTAAATGTTGCAGGTGCTTACTGGCGTGGTGATGAAAAACGGAAACAATTAACCCGGGTTTATGGCATTACTTTCCCAAAACAAAAAATGCTGGATGAGTATCTGGAAATGCTTGAAGAAGCAAAAAAACGCGATCATCGTAAAATAGGGAAAGAGTTGGAGCTGTTTGCATTTTCACAGCGTGTTGGCCAGGGGCTCCCTTTATGGTTACCTAAAGGAGCTCAATTACGCGAACGATTAGAGAATTTCCTAAAGAAAATTCAAAAGATATATGGATACCAGCAGGTTATTACTCCGCACATTGGATTAAAGGAACTATGGGTAACATCAGGACATTACGAAAAATATGGAAAAGATTCTTTTCAACCCATAAGTACACCGGTAGAGGGCGAAGAGTTTTTGTTAAAACCCATGAATTGCCCACATCATTGCGAGATTTATAAAACCAAACAACATTCGTATAAAGATTTACCCGTACGATATGCCGAGTTTGGAACAGTATATCGCTATGAGCAAAGTGGAGAATTGCATGGTTTGACCCGGGTACGTGGTTTTACACAGGACGATGCTCATATCTTTTGTCGTCCCGACCAACTGAAAGATGAATTTAAAAAAGTAATGGATATTATTTTCATTATTTTTAATGCCTTAGATTTTAAAAATTATACCGCTCAGGTATCCTTGCGCGATCGAAATGATCATTCGAAATATATTGGGACAGATGAAAACTGGAATAAGTCAGAATCAGCGATTTTAGAAGCAGTGAAAGAAAAAGGATTGAATTATAAGATAGAGTATGGAGAAGCTGCGTTTTATGGCCCGAAACTCGATTTTATGGTTAACGATGCTTTAGGCCGTGAATGGCAGCTCGGAACTATCCAGGTGGATTATAATTTACCTGATCGTTTTGACCTTGAATATATTGGCAGCGATAACCAAAAGCATCGCCCGGTAATGATACACCGCGCTCCTTTTGGTTCTATGGAACGATTTGTTGCCGTTTTAATAGAACATACAGCCGGAAAGTTCCCATTATGGTTAACCCCGGAACAAGTTGTTGTAATGCCCATTAGTGAAAAATTCAATGATTATGCAAAAAAAGTTTTGAATTTCCTAAATAATTACGATATTCGCACCATTATTGATGACCGAAATGAGAAGATAGGTAAAAAAATTCGTGATAATGAATTAAAAAGAATACCTTATCTTCTAATTGTTGGTGAAAAAGAGTCGGATAATGAGAGTGTTTCGGTTCGTAAGCAAGGCGAAGGCGATAAAGGAAGCATGAATTTAAAAGATTTTGCTGAATTTTTAAATAATGAAGTAATAGCACAAACAGAAGCTCATAAAATAAATTAAACAAAATTATTAACTAAAATAAGGAGGACCAAGACATAGCTGGACCAAGATTTCAAAAAGGATTTAGGAAAGAAGAACCTACGCACCGAATTAATAACAGAATTCGTGCAAAAGTAGTTCGTGTTGTGGGGGATAACGTTGAAAATCAAGGCATTTACTCTATTGAAGATGCCATTAAATTAGCCGATGAGATGGAACTTGATTTAGTAGAAATCTCACCAAAAGCTGATCCCCCGGTTTGTAAAATCATTGATTATCAAAAATTTCTTTATCAACAAAAGAAAAAACAAAAAGAACTGAAAGCTAAAACACAAAAAGTTGTTGTTAAAGAAATTCGATTCGGGCCAAACACCGATGAGCATGATTATCAGTTTAAATTAAATCATGCTAAAAAATTTCTTGAGGAAGGAGCTAAAGTCAAGGCATTTGTATTTTTCAAAGGAAGATCGATTTTGTTTAAAGAAAAAGGAGAAATCTTATTGCTTCGATTAGCACAAGAACTTGAAGAGCTTGCAAAAGTTGAGCAAATGCCTAAACTGGAAGGTAAACGAATGATTATGTTTTTAAGCCCCAAAACTGGGAAAAAATAGATAGTTAGTTAACGTTCATTAAAATAGTTGAAAAATGCCAAAGATGAAGACAAATCCGGGAGCAAAAAAAAGATATAGCTTAACCGGTTCCGGGAAGATTAAAAGAAAACATGCTTACAAAAGTCATATCTTGACTAAGAAATCAACCAAAAGAAAAAGAAACTTAACTTATTTTGGACAGGTAAGCAAAGTTGACGAGAAAAGTGCTAAGTTATTATTAGCCATGAAGTAATTTTTATTATTTATTAGTGTTTAATCAGAATGAATTAGCCGAAATAAGTACCGATACGAGCGGTCGCTAACCATTCACAAAAGAACAAATTATGCCAAGATCAGTAAATTCAGTAGCTTCAAGAGCACGCAGAAAAAAAGTGCTGAAGCAAACCAAAGGATACTTTGGTGCACGAAAAAATGTTTGGACGGTTGCAAAAAATGCCTATGAAAAAGGTTTAACCTATGCTTACCGCGATAGAAGAACGAAAAAAAGAAATTTCAGAGGCCTTTGGATTCAAAGAATTAATGCTGGAGTTCGAGAACACGGAATGTCTTATTCCGACTTTATGGGTAAATTACATAAAAAAGGGATTGCGCTTAACCGAAAAGTTTTAGCCGATTTAGCGATGAATCATCCTAAAGCATTTGCCGAGGTTGTAAAAACGGTTAAAAAATAATTTATTTATATTATTTTACAATAGGGGGAGCGTTTTTGCTTCCCTTTTTTTATATTTACCTTTGAAAATTATTGGTAATGTGATGTGATGAATTCCTAATACCTTATCATTTAACATTAATTAAGATACTTTTACACTAATTAGTGATAAAGTTTAATAATTTGCATCAAATTATTTTGAAAAAATGAAGATTGTAATTATCGGATATGGGAAAATGGGCAAAGAAATTGAAAAATTAGCTTTGCAGCATGGGCATGAGATCATTTTAAAAATTGACCTGAATAACAAGAAAGATTTTGAATCCGAGAAATTTAAACAAGCCGATGTTGCCATTGAGTTTTCAAATCCGGAAAATGCTTACCAAAATATTTTACAATGCTTTAAAGCTAATATACCGGTTGTTAGTGGCACTACAGGATGGATGCACGATTTTGAAAAGGCTGTAAAAATTTGCAAATCAGAAGATAAAACATTTTTTTATGCATCAAATTTTAGCCTTGGGGTTAATATCTTTTTTAGAGTGAATGAGTATCTTGCAAAAATAATGGATAAATATTCTGATTATAAGGTTCATATCGAAGAAACTCATCATACTCAAAAACTCGATGCTCCTAGTGGAACAGCAATTTCTTTGGCTAAGGGTGTAATAAACAATATTGGACGATTGAATAAATGGGAAAAAGAAAATACACAAAATGCAAATTCAATCCCTGTTGTTTCGTTTCGAGAAGGGAATGTTCCCGGAAACCATAAAGTGATTTACGAATCACCTTTCGATAAAATTTGTATTGAGCACGATGCTAAAAGCAGACAAGGTTTCGCAATGGGAGCTCTTTTAGCAGCAGAATTTATTCAGGATAAAAAAGGTTATTTTACTATGGATGATCTTATCAATTAATCATACAATTTATATAATTTATATGCAATGACAATAAAAGAACTATTAAAAAACAAGTATTTCAAATTTGGATTTACATCGCTTATTTATATTTTATGGGTATTATGGATTAAAAATTACTGGTTTTTATTTGGGTTACTTATAATTTTTGATTTTTACATCACAAAATTTGTGAACTGGGCCTTTTGGAAAAAACGTGGCGTATCCAAACCCAAAAATACAGCAATTGAATGGATTGATGCTTTAATTTTTGCCGTTATTGCCGCTACTTTGATCCGAATGTTTTTAATTGAGGCATACACGATTCCTACTTCTTCGATGGAAAAAACTTTGCTGGTAGGCGATTATTTGTTTGTTAGTAAAGTAAGTTATGGGCCAAGATTACCCAATACTCCAATTTCATTCCCCTTTGCGCATCATACGCTACCTTTAACAAAGGATAAAAAATCGTATGTTGAATGGATTAAACGTCCTTATAAACGTATTGCCGGGTTTGGCGATATCAAACGGAATGATATTGTCGTTTTTAATTTTCCTACCGGCGATACAGTCGTGGTTGAAATGCAAGAACAAGATTATTATTCTATTATCCGCCAGTATAGCGATGAACTTAAACGAAGAGATATTCAATCCGGAAATCCAATTAAAACTTTTGATTATTATAAAAAATTGGCAAGGAAATATATCTGGGATCAATTTAATATCACCGTACGGCCTGTTGATAAACGGGAAAATTATATTAAAAGATGTGTGGCAATTCCCGGAGACTCATTGTTTATTGAACATGGACAGGTTTATATTAATGGAGAGGAACAGCCACATTTTGAAAACATGCAATACGACTATTTTGTAAAAACCAATGGAAAAGAAATTAATTCAAAACATTTTGAAAGACTTAATATTGCGGTTGACGACCGAAGATTTATTTCTTCAAGCTCGATGTATGAGTTACCCCTTACCAATGAAAACGTTGAGCATTTAAAAAGTTTTCCTATGGTAACCTCAGTTACCCGATATGAGAATACTAATATTAATATGGCGAATATAAGTATATTCCCTTTTAGTGCTGATTATCCCTGGACAGAGGATAATTTTGGCCCATTATATATTCCCGAAAAAGGAAAAACAGTTGAGTTAACGATTAAAAATTTGCCTTTATATCAACGAATTATCGAAACCTATGAAAATAATACATTAAAAGTAGATGGTAATAAAATTTATATTAATGGTGAATTAGCCGATGCTTATACTTTTAAAATGGATTACTATTTTATGATGGGAGATAACCGACATAACTCTGCTGATTCACGTTATTGGGGATTTGTTCCTGAAGATCATGTGGTAGGAAAAGCAGTTTTTATTTGGTTATCGCTAGATAAAGACAAAAATTTCTTAGGGAAAATTCGCTGGGACAGAATGTTTTCAATAATTCATTAAAATAAATAAAAGATTCAATTTAATTTTGCCGGATAGACAGTTCTATCCGGTTTTTTCATAAATTATTGATGATGAGTAATAAAGTAATTTTATCCACAGCTTATTTGCCTCCGGTTCAGTATTTTACCAAACTAATACAATATGATGATATTTTAATTGAAGCCCATGAAAATTTTATAAAACAAACCTATCGTAACCGCTGTAATATTTATGGTGCTAATGGTTTGCTTGCTTTATCAATTCCTGTAAAAAAAATTAATACCAAAACAAAAATTAAAGATATTGTTATTGATTACGACACTAATTGGCCTAAGATGCATTGGAAATCAATAGAGTCGGCTTATCGTTCCTCCGCATTTTTTGAATTTTATGCTGATTATCTCGTTCCTTTTTATCATAAAAAATATCAATTTTTGATCGATTTTAATCATGATTTATTGAACATGCTGGCCGAACAATTAGAAATTGATATTAATTTTTCCTATTCGGATAAATATAGTTTCCCTGAGGATGTTCCTTTTGATGATTTTAGAGATATTATTCATCCTAAAAAAAAACAAAATGATCCGGATTTTAAGGTGAAAAAATATTTTCAGGTATTCTCTGATAAACACGGGTTTATCTCCAATCTAAGCATTATAGATTTACTATTTAACACGGGGCCTGAGGCCTTACAATATTTAAAAAAATAATTTTTTTGATGAACGGTTTTTATATAAAAAATTTTTTTCATTAAATTTATGTTTATTTTCAAAAATAAACCTGAAATTATGACGAATTTAGTAATTCAAAGCACAGATTCAACCCCACATGTTGAGTTTTTAGCCAATGGAACCCTTACCTTAAAAGGCCGTTCGTTGCCTGAAGATGTACATAAATTCTATGCACCGTTAATTGATTGGGTAAAACATTTAGAGGCCGACAAAGCGGTTATTGATCTTAAGCTTGAATATTTAAACACTTCATCGACAAAAAAGCTGTTGAATTTATTAACTGCTATTGATCAGAATGATAAAATAAAAGAGATTGATGTGAATTGGCATTATGAATTCGATGATCTGGAAATGGAAGATCTGGGAACAATATATGAAGAAGATATGAAACGGGCCAAATTCAAGTACATAGAGGAAGTTGATATTTTTTAACTTGCTTGATGAAGTAAAAATATTGTAGGCCTTTTCTTTAAATCAGGGAACCCTTTTTTCCAATCTTTAATTTTTTTGGTTTTTATAAATTCGCTGGGCAAGGTTATATCTGTGGCAATACAGAGTAATGTTTCTAATTGACAGGTAGCAAACAAATCGTTTAGTAAATGTTGATTTCGATAAGGAGTCTCGATAAATATCTGGGTTTGATTTTCTTGTTTTGATTTTTTTTCCAATGCTTTTATCGTTTTTATCCGTTCGTGTTTTTTGATGGGTAGATACCCGTTAAATGCAAAATTCTGTCCATTTAATCCTGATGCCATGATAGAAAGTAAAATTGATGATGGCCCAACCAAAGGTACTACCTGAATATTTTTGCGATGTGCAATGGAAACAATAGCTGCTCCCGGATCGGCAACTCCCGGAGTGCCTGCTTCTGAAATGATGCCAATATTTTGATTTTCTTTAATGGGATCCAAATACAATACATAATTCTCAGGGCTTGTATGTTTATTTAATTCATAAAAAGTTAAATCATCAATTTTGGTTTTTATTCCTGCTTTTATTAAATAACGACGGGCTGTTTTAATATTTTCAACAATATAATAGTTGGTTTGATTCATAATATCTACCACATATTGTGGAATAACATTTTTAACCGGGCTGTCTCCAAGGGTGGTTGGTATTAAGTAAATTTTAGCACTCATTCATTCTTATTTATTTCTTCTAATAAAAAATTTATTTCTTCAAATTTATTATTTATTCCGTTTAGATATAGTTTTCCCTCTTTTTCTTCAAAACCATACATTTGAAATACATTTTTGGCTTCAATAAAACTCTCTTTTTGAGTGTTATATAATTTATAAATGTTTTCTACACGTGAGTTCCCAATATCAGCAGGCATTTGAATAAATATAATCCACTCAGAATCATCGGTGAGATCAATAACCTGGTAAACATTTTCCGGATCGTAAAAAAGTGTATCTGTTTTGTTTTCAAAAGTTCTAATAAAACCATGGTCATCAGCAGTAATATCAAAAACCGGATTTTGCATCATTAAAATATCAGATATGCAGGCATCATTCCATTTGTTGCCTTTATAAATATCTTTAATTGTAATCTTTAATATAAAACGGTCTTTATCAAAATTATTATTTTCAGTTATTTTTTTATATAAATCATTCCAGTCAAAATCCAGTATTACATTCTGGTAACCCAATTTATCGTCCAGCTCTTTTGTCAATGAAACCAAAGGTTGGCTAATGGCAAAACCAAAATGTGTTTCGGTAACAAAGCCCGAAGGCATAAAACAGGCCATTAATTCAATTTCAATTTTTTTTGGGCGGTTATTAGCTTTATAAATTGATTCCGATTTTTGAAATCCGTTACGTATTTTTATCCCACGGATATTTTTAGGAATACTCATAAAAATATACTCTCCAGTGCCATCTGTGTCTGAACCTTCAGCCCAGCATGTAGCCGGGTTATGGTCACCTAATTTCGTTGATCCATATTTACCGTAATCCGAATAGCCTGTTAACTCCAATTCGGATGAAGAACCCCATAATTGACTATTTTCTCCGGCCAATAATATAGTGTCTCTAATTACAGGCTGGCTATTAAGTGTTTGTAGTGTTATTAACCCAAACAAAATGCTAAAGACAATAAATTTTACATTCATCCTTATGAACTTTTTTAGGCTAAGTTAATTATTTAACCGTAATTTTATATTGTTTTTAATAGAAACAATAATGAAGAATAAATGTTAGTTTATTTTATTTTTGTCTAAAACCCGTATCATAATATGAAAATTTTATATAATATTATTTTGAATAGAAATTTTATTTTAGTTTTTGCCGTAATCATGGGTATGGTATTAGGCGATTATGCTGTTTACTTAAAGGATTACACTATTTATGTTCTTGCTATTACCATGATATTTTCCACTACTGGAATTGACTCGAAAGCATTGCTCCCCATAAAAAAAATTTTTAAACCTATGTTGGTCGGAACTTTATTAAACTATTTCGTTTTTGGAGCAATTGTATTGGTATTGGCCTGGTTATTAATGCCTACAAAAGAATTGTTTATGGGATTTGTTGTAATTGTGGCTGCTCCTCCTGGGGTTGCCGTAATCCCGTTTACAGGGATATTAAAAGGAGATATTGAATATTCAATTTTAGGAGTATTTGGCGCTTTTTTAGCATCCATTGCTATTGCACCGGCTCTTATTGAACTTTTTGCTAAGAATACCGATATGAGCTCCTGGTCGCTTTTTATGTTGATGATTAAATTAGTTTTAGTTCCTCTAATCTTATCCCGATTATTATTATTTAAACCCGTATTCAAATATGTTGCTAAAATACGCGGAAAAGTTGTGGACTGGGGATTTGCCATTATTATTTTCACTGCTGTAGGGATGAACAGAGATGTTTTCTTTTCTAATCCGGTGGTTTTGTTGTTGTCAACAATTGTTTTATTAGCCGCTACATTTGGTATAGGGTCTATCTATGAATTATTTTCCAAAAAAATGGGAATAAAGCCCGGCCGGTCAATTACCCAGGTTTTATTGCTTACCATAAAAAGTTCTGGTTTTTCGGTGGTAACAGCGTTTACATTATTTGGTAAAGAAGCTGCAATACCTTCAGCAATTTTAGCGGTAATAGTTTTATTATATTTGTTATTCCTTTCGATAAGGATGGAAATTAAAAAACGATAACTATTTTGAAAGTAAAAATTCTCGGTACAGGCACCTCACAAGGGGTTCCGGTAATAGCATGTAATTGTAAGGTTTGTCAATCCACCGACCCAAACGACCATCGTTTACGAACTTCTGCTTTGGTTGAAGTGAATGGTGTAAATATTGTTATTGACGCAGGGCCTGATTTCAGGCAACAAATGCTCCGCGAAAAAGTAAAGGATATTGATGCCATTTTAATTACACACGAACATCGCGATCATATTGCTGGATTGGATGATGTTAGGGCCTTTAACTTTATGAATCAGAAACCTATTGATATTTATGCCGAGAAAAGAGTTCAAAAAGTAATTAAATCTGAATTTTTTTACTCTTTCGAAGAAAAAAAATACCCCGGTGTTCCTCAAATAAATTTGCATCATTTAGGGTTAGAACCCTTTAAAATTAAAAATGTAGAAATAACACCTATTCAGGTCTTTCATTATAAACTTCCGGTGTTTGGTTTCCGCATTGGGGATTTTTCATATATTACCGATGCAAACTATATTTCTGAGGAAGAAAAAGAAAAATTGATTGGAACAAAATATTTGGTTATTAATGCATTACGAAAAAGAAAACATATTTCTCATTACAGCCTTTCCGAAGCGCTGGACTTAATAAAACAACTTAGTCCAAAACGTGCCTACATAACACATATCAGCCATCAAATGGGCCTTCATCATGATATCAATGAAGAGCTTCCGCGAGGGGTATCTTTAGCCTACGATGGGCTACATTTTGAGGTGTAAATACTAATCATCCCTTTTTTTAAATTTATATTTTACTCTACTGTTTTCTTTGATTTAAAAATGTTTTAAATTTATAGGTTAATAATAACTTTAATATTCACTAAAAATTTATTTATAAACTATGCAAAAACAAAGAAATACCGGAAGAGGAATTATTGGTATAATTCTAATCTTAATTGGAGTAGCTTTAATAGGACGAATATTTGATATTTTTCCTCATCGGATAATACACCATATTTTTTCATGGGAAATGATTCTAATAGTTTTAGGTATTATTTTTATTTCTACCAGAGATAATAAGTTGTTAGGTTGGATTTTACTAACCATTGGACTTGTGTTTTTAATTCCGGATATTTTATATATACCCTACCCGGTTCGACGGTTATTTTGGCCTGTATTATTAATTGTTATTGGATTGTTAATAATCTTTAGGTCAACAGGAGTTGCCAAAACATCTAATGCGGAAACAGCAAAAACCGATTATATTGATGATTTTGCCATTTTAGGTGGGGGTGATAGAATTATTACTTCGGAAAATTTTAAAGGAGGAAAAGTTACGGCATTATTTGGTGGCTCAAAAATTGATTTAACAAAGGCCAAACTTGCTCCAGGACAAAATGTTATTGATGTGTTTTGTATGTTTGGCGGTTCTACATTACTTGTTCCTGAAAACTGGAATATTAAGGTTGAAGTGGTTTCTATACTTGGCGGTTTTTCTGATAAACGAATGGTTAGAAGAACCGAAACAACAATGGATGTTGGAAAAGAAATTGTAATTCGTGGATTTGTAATGTTTGGTGGCGGTGAAATAAAAAATTGATTAAAAAATAATCTCTTATAAAAAAAAGAGGCTTTGAAAAGCCTCTTTTTTGCGTTGATTAGTAATTATTTATAGTTGATATTTTATTCCAAAACTAATACTTGAGAAATCGATATTTAATCCATAATTGTTGATTTTATCTTTTGTTTCAGGATCTTGGTTATTATTAATAGATGTTAGCTGATAACCTAAGAAACCTGTTGTTAATTCAAGAGACACCTTATCAGAAAGGCCATAACTAAAACCTGGAATTACACCAATGCCAAATATTGTTCGAGTATCTCCATCATTTGTTGTGCTCCCAACGCTAACTTTTTCTGTACCACTGGCAAACTGAATTCCTCCTTCTCCAAAGAAAGATAACTTATCACCTAATGGAAAATACATGCGAACATAAGGCGAAATGTGAAACATAAATAAAGATTCTTTACTATCTGCTGCATCATTTTTTGAAATGTCAAGGCTAAAACCAATTTTTCCTCCAATAGAGAAATTATCCGATAGCATATATTCTACATTGGGAAGCAATACGATATCTGTATATGTGGGTCCTTCATTGGTTGTTCCGCCTGTAGTGGTTTTTGAACTTTGTCCCATAAATCCTATTGAACCACCCACTTTTATTTGAGCACTTAAACTAAAAGTAAGTGCAACAGCCATAATTAGTAAAATACTTTTTTTCATAATTTTCTTTTGTTTTTGGTTAAAATTAATTTAAGTAGTCAAAAATAGTTAAAAAAATGTAACTTCAGTAAGTCTCTGAAAATATTTTTCGGACGAAAGTTGAGTTATCAAAAATCAGGCCGTTTTTAATTTAAACTTTCCAGTATATATTTTACAATCGGATTTGTTTTTTCGGGTTTTACAAAAGAACGGGTTTTATATTTGGGAGGTAGAAATATTTTTCGTTCAATCATTTCATTAATTACGGGCTGATATTTTAATGATGTTTTTCCTATTAGCAGAGGCATAATATCATTCCCATCGTGGTAATATTTTAAAATATCCTTAAACCCTTTTAAATAAAGATGGTCTTTGGTAAATCCTCCGCCACGGTAAATCCGGGCTGTCATGTAAAATGACTGGGTTTCGTTTAAATTGCCGGTATCCATTAAAAATTCGAATGTTTGTTTAAAATCAAACCCTTTCAACATCTTTTCTATGGTAAGTACGCGTAAAGCAAGTATTTGCAACCGGTTTACACTGATATTTCCGGATAGGTATTCACTTAAAATAGCCAGTCCCTCCTGTGCGTGTGTATTTAAAGGAGTACCCAGACGAAAAATATGCAAAGGCTGTAGTCGCGAATTGATGGTGGTTAGCATATGAACTCCAATCTCGTGCTCGGCAAGTGCACGTAGTGACTTTTCCGAAAAAAAAGCATCTTTACGGATATATAGCGTTTTTTTATGGTTTAAGTTTAATACTTTGGAAATGATTTTTTTTGAGATTTCCACCTTGCAATCAAATCCATAGGTGTTTATAATGTTTTTAAAGTAATGAAAAACATCAGTTGAATTTAAAATCATCTCTTCCTGCTCATCAATGCTTTGAGAGGAGTGCAGGATGTATTCGGCATTTTTGATATCTGTTAAATCAGGCTCACCAAAATATCGTAACGAATTGTATAACGATTTTTCTGTGCCAATGGATGTTATGATATCAATTTTATCGGCATACGAGTCAATAACATCCTGGTATAACATGCGTAAAGAAATATCAGATATTTTTTCAACCGGTATACTGTACAGTTTTCGTTTAAATTCGAAAGGGTTAACCGACAGTTGGTTATAAATAAAATTAGGATTCTTTTTAAATTTGGATCGAAGGAATTTTTTACGTTCCTGGTCAAGGTTAACCGGGTTGATAAGGCTTATAATTTCAAAATTCTTAGCAATGTTAAATAGTTGCTTATCAATTTTTATCAGGTTTTTGTCCAACTCGGATGAAAGGAGACTGTTATTTTTAATAACCGTTAAGGTTGTATTTTTTTTGGCAAAATAAGCTGCTGTATTTATGGCTGCTTTTTTTATTTTTTGTGTTAGCTCATCAATAACCATTGGATATGATTCACCAGTTTCTTCATTGCAATAGACTTTTTTTATTTCTGTAGCTAAAACCAGTGTATTCTGAAAATTTTGGGTAATGTGAGTCAAAAGATATCCGTTTCCTTTAAAAACATCATTTTCTTTTACCTCGTTATCAATACCGGGAAGTTTAATTTTTTCAAGTTCTTTAAGCCAATAATTAATATACCGGTTGTACTTTGTACGGTTTAAATTTTGAGTTCCAAGATTAAATACAGGGGTTGAGTGATTATATCGTTTATAATTAAACGAATGGATATCGAAAACAATTGCTGCGCCGAATTTGCTTTCCAGTTTGTTAATTAAAGCATTTACTACGCGATAAAAATCATGGTGTTTTTCCAGGGAAATTTTAACCTCCTTATTTGTCAGGTCTTTATTCCATACCTTTTTTCCCCAGGCCTGGCTGTATATAGCGTCTTTTTCTTTTCTGTTTAAATCGTATTCATAGCGCGAGTCGTTGGCAGCAATAACAATAGGAAGCGATGAAATAAAATTCAAGGTAAACGGATCTTCTTCCTGCCATCGTTCGAAGTCACTGAGCAGACAATTATCTTTAAGGCTTTTTCGCAGGTTGTGCCCGTTATGTATTGCAAATGCTGCAAAAGGGGTATAATCTTCAATTTTAATATAAAAAGAAGCATTGGCACTTTCTGCTTCGAAATGATTAGAGCGATTTATCTGCTCAATAATCTCATCCACTTCCAGCTTAAGCATCTTCTATCAATTTTTTATAATCACGCTTGCGGTTTATGGCTTTTTCTTTAGCCGTTACCACATGCTCTGCAAAATCAATTACTTTCGATTGGATTTTTGTACGGTTAAAGGTATTAATCCGTGTAATTCCTCCCGGGCTGCAAACATTTATTTCAATTAATTTACCTTTAATTATATCGAGGCCTACAAAATACAGTCCATCGGATACCAGGGTAGGGCCAACTTTTTTACAGATTAATTTTTCCTGTTTGGAAAGCGTGTGCTTTTTTGCGCTTCCTCCAGCTTTTATATTGGAACGGATATCGTCTGATGCAGGGATACGGCGATAAGCACCTATAGGTTCGCCATTTAACATTAGTACTCTTGTATCACCTTCTTCGGCACCTTCAATAAATTCCTGAACAATAACATAATTGCCATCCTTTTTGCCCGAGATGTAAAAATCAAGGAGAGAGTTTATGTTTTGGGTAGCCGATTTCTCAAGAACAATAACTCCCTGTCCGCCAAATCCATCCAGTGGTTTCAAAATCATCTTTTCTTTATTCGACTGGCGGATTACATCCTTAAGATACTGTTTACTTTTTGAAACATGCGTGATGGGAATAATTTCATTTTTGGGGTCATCAAATGATGCAGGGTATAACTTATTATTGGCTTTTCTCAATCCATCAATATCATTAATAATAAAGGTTTCGTGCTTTATCGAATCCAGGAAATTTAACATCACCTGGTCGAGGGGTGGATTTGAACGAATAAATATAGCATCAAAACCTGATAAAGGAAGGAGCTGTTTTTTAAATTCCACTTTTTTGTAAAAAACAGATAAGTTATTTGAATACTTTTCCTGTTTTCGGATTAACCGGACAAAACCAGAGGTAATACTATTTCGGATGGTAAGGCTGTAGGAGTAAAGTATGCCTACATTATGTCCACGAATTACTGATTCGTGTATTAATCGGAGTGTGGAATCTTCCCCGGGATTAATGGTTTCCCAGGGGTCAATAATAAAACATATGTTCATCAATCAATAATTAAAAAATAATCGTGCAATAATATTTCTTTTTTACGAATATTGATACATTTTAGGGTAAATAAAGTTCAGTGTTTATTGTTTATTGTTTATTGTTTATTGTTTATTGTTTATTGTTTATTGTTTATTTCTGATATAGATAAGTTTGATACTAGGATTATCGGATTCCCGTTCATCAATTTCAAATTTTTTAAGTGATGCAATTAAGGGAGTAAGCTTTTGGAAGCCATAATTACGTGGGTCGAAATTGGGTTGTTTTTTTAAAAGCAATGTTCCAACTTCACCTAAAAATGCCCAGCCGTTTTCATCCGCTACATCATTAATGGATGATGAAATAAAATTAATGAGTTTTTTATCGGCCTGGTAGATGCTTTTTTTCGATTTTTTACTTTTTTGAGCCGATATATTT
>JASGMZ010000031.1 GCA_030156305.1 Bacteroidales bacterium
GTTGTGAAACTCGTAAAAGACATGCGGATTTGAGGTATATCTATAATTTATTAACTCTGTGAATGCTTACATGGTTTATTCATTTAAAATAAAAATATCAATAACTTTGTTTGCAGATAACAAAATTCTCGTAACAACAATGTAGTTTTATAGAGCCAAACACAATAAAAAAATAAAGAAAATAATAGATCTACTATTTTATAATCCCTTTCTTAAAAAAAGCCAATTCTTCGGTTAAATCAATAAAGGGATATTCATTCGATAATTTTTCAACAAGCTTTACCTGAGATTTTAGAAATTTTTTATGAAGTCCCGTTTCGGGATTTAGTGGACGATGATTTTTTGCTTGTATAATTTTGTTAATATTTTGAATAATTTCTTTTGTTTCATCTTCAAAGTAGGTTTCAGAAAACTGATTCCATATATACTCAACCGCCTCGTTTGAAGGATGCAACATATCCTCGGCGTAAAAACGGTAATCACGCAAATCATCCATCATAATTTCGTAGGATGGAAAATACTCCACATTTTTAAAAATTTTTTTTAATTGATGAATTGCTAAAATAAGGGTAGATTTACTTAATTGATTTTGAACTGCTCCATCTTTCCAATGCCTTACCGGGCTTACAGTAAATATTATTTTTAAATGCTTATTCAACTCGTTTAAACGGTTAATAAGCTTTGCCCATTCAACAAAAATATCTTCTACACCCAGTTTTCCCCGCTCAAACTCTTTGGCTGGAATTTTATGGCAATTCGAAACAATTTTTTCTGTTCTTAAATATTTATAAACCCAGGCCGTTCCAAATGTAATAACCAGGTATTTTGATTTTCTTAAATGCGAGGCAGCAAGCTTTATCGAACGATTGATTTTATCCAAACATTTTTGCTGATTGGGATGTGAAAACTCCGTATCGTGATAAAAACTAAACCATTGCTCATTAAAAAAACCAAGATCTTCGGGAGTAAATACTTTCTGATCAATTAAAATTTCCAGCCCTTTGCGCACCGATGCCGGATTATACAAAACCCCAAAAGGATTAACCATAACCGGAAATTTTAAGGCTTGCATTTTATTGCCTATATTCTCGGTAAAACATGACCCCATAAATAATACCGGAGTTTGATACGATATTTTATGCTTAGATTGTTCGGGTTGTATGGTAGTTCTGAATGATTTCATATTAATTTAGCTTTGAGCTACGAGCTTTTAGCTGCGAGATTTATATATTTAATTTGTTCATAAATGCCATAATCATTTTTTGTTCCTCGTCAATTTGTTGCAAGAGATCATCTATTTTGCCCTTTTTATCAAATTTTAACTCAGATGCAATAAGTAGTTGACTCTCTAATTCAAAACAAGAACCTAATGCAATTTCCAGAAATCTATGATAATCCTTTTCACTTCTTCTACGGCTACCTTCTGCTATGTTTGATGAAATAGAAATTGATGCTCTATTTACCTGACTAGTTAAACCATATTTTTCATCAGAAGGAAAATCTTTTGTTTATTTATTAGTATTTATTGCGATTTGAAATCCTTGCTGCCAAACTTTTAATAGCTTAAAATTCTTCATAATAAAATTTTCATGTTTATAAATTCAATATACTCTTAGCTCATGGCTCTCATCTCGTAACTCACAGCTTATAATTGATTTTCTATCCACTCAACAACAAATGTAAAAACTTCTTCATATTTCAATTCATTATGTAACTCATGGTACATTCCTTCCCATTCTTTATAAGTAATATTTTTATTTTGAGCCCGTGCTTTTTCAGCAAATTCTACACTAGCTTTATGCGATGTTATTTTATCGGCATTGCCGTGTTGAAGTAATACAGGAATATTAATTAAATCAGGATGTTCCAATGCCCAATCCCCAGCCTTATATACTTCAACAAACATCCTGACGGATATTTTCTCATGAACCAATGGATCTTTGATATAATTATTAATCACTTCCTGATCATGTGAAATACCTTTTACATCCAGGTTTGCGTTTTGTGTAAATTTTGGAAATATGCTTTTAATCGTTTTAGCAAAAAATAAAGTTATCGCAGAGGGATCGAAAGCAAGTTTGAACCATGGCGAGGAAATAATAGCTCCCTTAAAACTATTTTCCCTTCTTAAAATGTAATTGGCAACAATATTTCCTCCCAGGCTGTGTCCATAAATAAATTGGGGAATACCCGGAAACAATTTCTCCGATTCTTGAATCAACACATAAACATCATTTAAAAAATCATCGAAAGAATGGATATATCCACGTCGCCCGTCTGATTTTCCATGCCCTCGGTAATCAATAGCATGTACTGCATACCCTTTTTTATTAAAAAGTTGAGCCCAGTGCTCGTAACGCTCGCTATATTCGCCGAAACCATGTACAAGGTTTATCACAGCTTTTGGTTTGTTCTCCGGTTTCCACAAATAACCCGATAATTTTATTCCATCATAAGATACATAGGTAGTTGACTGGTAGTTCATTTTTAATTAGATTCGTAATTAATAACAATCAAATTTAACGATATTATGCAACAAATCATACAAATATCTACCGATAAACATAACGGGTTATATGATATAACCAGCAAGGTTGAAAAAATAGTATCTGAAAGTAACGTACAAAACGGACTGGTTAATATTTATGTTCAGGGAGCTACTGCCGGAATAATGATTCAGGAAAACTGGGACGAATCGGTACAAAACGATGTGGTGAACCTGCTAAAGAAACTCATTCCTTCGGGTGTTTGGCAACACGACGCACAGGACAACAACGGCGATGCTCACTTAAAAGCAGGGATTGTAGGGCCAAGTAAAACTATTCCCATTATTGACGGCAATATGGGCTTATCCACCTGGCAAAATATTTTTTTATGTGAGTTTGACGGGCCAAGAAATAAACGAAACATTGTTATTTCCATTATTTATGATTAATTTCAATTAAATTTTCTAAAAATCAAAAAACATGAAAAAGATACTACTTACGATTCCCCTTATCCTTTTGTATACCGGGATATTATTTGCACAAGAAAATACAGACACTCTAAAATTCTGGAAATTTAACGGTATTAGTTCTATTAACTTTTCACAGGTTTCGTTAACCAACTGGGCTGCCGGGGGTGATAACTCGTATGCATTCAATGGATTAATAAACCTATCACTCGAATATTCAAAAGATAAAAATGACTGGGCTAACACTCTGAATATCGGCTATGGAATCCAAAAACAAGGTGAGCAGGAAGTCCGTAAAACAGATGATAACATTGATTTTACCTCAAAATATGGCCGGAAAATTTCTAAATCCTTTTTTATTAGTGCCTTATTAAATTTCAAAACGCAAATGGACGATGGAAAAAAATATGAGACTGATACAAGTTATGTGATCTCCAGATTTTTTGCCCCGGCTTATCTGCAATGTGCCTTAGGTATGGAATACAAACCTGGCAAAGTGTTTTACTTTGTACTTTCTCCGGTTGCAGGAAAATTAACCATGGTTTTAGACGATACCCTTTCTGATAGAGGTTCTTTCGGGGTTGATGCCGGCGAAAAAACAAGATTAGAGTTAGGTGGTTCTGTTACCATGGGCGTTAATAAGGAAATCATGAAAAATGTAACTTTTAAATCTACGCTGGGGTTATTCTCTAATTATATTGAAAATCCACAAAATATAGATGTTGACTGGAAAGTAGCCATAAACATGAAAATCAATGATTATTTATCAGCCAACCTGAATACACATCTTATTTATGATGATGATATTAAAACATCTGACGATGAAGGAAATCCACGAGGCGCCAAAGTTCAGTTTAAAGAAGTTTTTGGTGTAGGGTTGACTTATAAGTTTTAAAAACTTTATATTTTAGTAAACTAAGCCTTTAGCCTTTATGTTAAAGGCTTTTTTTCGCTCAAAAAATTAATATTCCGTTTCAAACCCTTAAACTTAGTTCTTTCAACAGCTGAGTTCTTAAACATTTTTTTAAAAGTAGATTGATCTATATTCTCCCAGTCATCCTTTTTAAAATTTTTTAACTCCTCTGTAATTTTGAACTGAGGTTCTTTATGGGATTTTGCCCTGCCTCCCGGCAGGCAAGATTTTGTATTCCATGGGCAAACATCCTGGCATATATCGCAGCCAAAAATCCAATCGTTCCATTTTCCTCCAAATTCCGATGGTATTTCTCCTTTTTTTTCAATGGTTAAATAAGAAATACATTTTCGGGCATCTAACTGATAAGGTTTTAGGGCGCCTGTGGGGCAGGCATCAATACATTGGGTGCAATTTCCACAAAAATCTTTTTGTGGCAACCCGGAATAATCCAATGCTAAATCAATAATTAGTTCACCTATAAATACAAAAGAACCATATTGCCTTGTTATTAAATTGGTATTTTTCCCTATCCAGCCTAAACCAGATTTTGCAGCCCACACTTTATCCATTACAGGCGCTGAATCGACAAATGCTCTGCCACTTACCGCTCCTATTTCCTCTTTTATAAATTCCAGTAATTTAAATAATTTCTCCTTAACCACATAATGATAATCTGTACCATAGGCGTATTTGGAAATCTGGTAAGTATCTTTTCGCTGATGCTCTTTGGGGAAATAATTGTATAAAACAGAAATAACGGATTTTGCCCCTTCGGCCAGTTTCCTGGGATCAACGCGTTTTTCGAAATGGTTTTCCATATATTTCATTTCCCCATGAAAACCATTATCCAGCCATTCTTTTAATTGTTTGGATTCCTTTTCCAGAAAGTCAGCTTTAGAAATACCTACTGATAAAAAGCCAAGTTCAAGGGCTTTCTGTTTTATTCTTATTGTATTTGAAGCTATATCCACGTTAAAAATTTAACTACTAAATTATAATCTCGATAACTCATAAAAACCTGATGTCTTTTAACAATATCATAACGAATCACTAAGCACAAAGATACTCTAAGTTAGGTAAGATTTTACTTTGTGTAAAACGTTGTGTTATCCTTTGAGAGATCCAGCCTGCCTTTAGTTTTGTGCTACAAAAAATTGCCTGAATTACGGATATTATGAGTTAGCTGTAACATTTTTATGACGAATGATACGGAGCGGCAAGCTGATTGATTAAAGCTTCTGCATCTTCTTTATTTTCTCTGTCAACACCAATTCTTGAAATATAAGAAGAAAAATGAGAAATCATCTTTTCAGTATGTGGACTTGGTAATTTTGCTACTATTTCTAAGTTGTCTTTTTTAAAAATAGGTATTGTTAGCAAATGTTGAAAATCAACAAATAAAAGTGGTGCTTCAATAGCATTTGTAGGATCAATAAAATAATATCGAGCAATATTCTGATTGTTAATAAATTGCTTTAAATAAACTTCAAAAGACTTCCATTTTGTTTTTGATATGACATAATCCTTTGCACTTTCAACTTTTTGTTTAAATTCTTTTGACATCTGAATAGTTTCTTTGGCAGGAACAAGAGAAGCAACAAGTAAATAACTTGCTTTTCCCCATTCCAAATCACAAGGATTTGATAATACTATACCAAGTGGTGCTGGGTCTAATTCCCAGGGAATATTATCTAAAACAGTTCCTTGTGTAATAATATTATTTTCTTCCTTTACTAACCAACTCATAATTATTCAATACTAAGCAACTCCCCTAAAGACATATTTTTGTAAGAATTAACAAACCAATCAGAATTAGCAATTTTTTGATATCTGTCTTTATATGAAAGCTTCTTCACCTCTTTATTGGCTACAAATTCAAATGTAGTTGTATTATTAGTTTGTATGTAATCTTCTTGATAATCGTTAGAAATTGTAACAGTAAGTAGAGTTGTTATTGCAATTGCCGTTCCAGTCCTTGAAATCAAGTTTGTTTTTGACCTTGTCAAACAAGTATCCCTATATGATGTTATGTCATTACTTATTATGGATCCCATAATTTCTATTTTAGTATTAAATTACTTATATCTTTTTTTATTAAAGCAATTTCTTCCTTAAAAAGTTCATTCAAAGTATCTTTTTCTGGTAGTGTTTCCAATATTTCATCTTTGTGATGGTTGATACTTGCAAAGATACCATTTGGAACATTTGCCCTAGGTTGCAAGAGTATAACAAGTTTTTGGTTTTGGTCAAGAATAATTTGAAAATTAATATCTGTTGTTAAAACTTGATAGTTTTTATGTTTTTCTTTAATATTTAAACCTCCTATCACAAATTTTTTTGATAACCATGAACTAGATTGCATGTCTAAACCAACCCATTCATGTTCTGTATTAATTCCATATGCCTTCAATTTCATAGGAAAATTGTTATTTGTAACTTTTAACAATTCAGCTTTAATTTTTTCAAGCAAATCTAAAACTTGTTCTAATTCTTGAGATAAGAACATTATTCTTTCTGGACCAATAAGTACAGTCGGTGAAGGGTTTGTTTTTCCTTGATAATTAATAACAAATCCTCCATTTGACATTCCTGTATTTGTATTATAAGGATCATTAAATAAATCCATACAAAATTTTTTATCTAATAAAGGAATTTGAAGAATTGGTTTTTGCCAAACACCAACAAATGAATATGATACTATCTTATAATCCATTTTTTAGTTACTTTAAAAACATTTAAATATACAAATTATTGCCAAATATATAAAAATAGTATCCATTATGTTAAAGTAAACCCATATCTAACATCGCTTCTTCGCTCATCATACTTTTATCCCACGGAGGATCGAAAACCAGGTTAATTTTTGCTGCTTTGACTCCTTTTATGGCATTAATTTTTTCATGTACTTCATTCAGTAACTGATCAGCAATTGGACAATTAGGTGCTGTTAAGGTCATTTTTATTTCAACCTTGTGATCCTCATCAACATCAATGGCATAGATTAATCCCAAATCATAAATATTAACCGGAATTTCCGGATCGTATATCGTTTTTAATGTTTTAACAATTTCTGCTTCCAAAGCCATTAAATTATTTTCTTCCATTATAAACCTCCTTTACTGATTCATCTTTGCATTGTATGCCATTGCATACAATTTCATTTGCTTAACCATTGCCAATAACCCATTTGAGCGAGTAGGCGAAAGGTTTTGTTGCAAGCCTATTTTATCGATAAAATATAAATCGGCATTCATAATTTCCTTAGGCGTTAAACCGCTTAAAACGCGAACTAAAAGAGCTGCAATACCTTTGGTGATAATGGCATCACTGTCAGCTGTAAATTTCAACTTATCTCCGTCCATCTCAGCATAAAGCCATACCTTCGACTGGCATCCCTCAATCAGGTATTCATTGGTTTTATACTTCGGATCTATTTCCGAAAGATCCTTACTTAATTCGATCAGATAATTATACTTATCCATCCAGTCATCAAAAATCGAAAATTCTTCAATAATTTCGTCTTGTCTTTCTTGTAAAGTCATAATAATATTACAATTTAACCAAACATTTGTTTAACGGTCATTAATGCTTCGCATAATCGGTCAACTTCCTCTTTTGTATTGTAAAATGCAAACGATGCGCGAATGGTCCCTTCAATATTAAAACGATGCATTACAGGTTCTGCACAATGATGCCCGGTGCGTACGGCAACACCCATTTTATCAATAACCATTCCGGCATCGTAATGATGAATATTTTTTAATATAAATGAGATAACACTTATTTTTTTAGCTGATGTGCCAATGATTTTCAGGCCATCCACAGCACTTAATTTTTGGGTAGCATACTCCAGTAATTCTTTTTCATAAGATTCAATGTTTTCTAAACCAATACCCTGAATATATTCAATGGCTTTAGCCAACCCAATGGCTCCGACATAATTAGGCGTTCCGGCTTCAAACTTAAAAGGGAGCTCGTTAAATGTTGTTTTTTCAAAAGTAACATTTTTAATCATCTCACCACCGGTCATAAATGGTGGCAGTTCGTTCAACCATTTTTCTTTCCCATATAAAACACCAATGCCATTGGGCCCATAGATTTTATGTCCGGAAAAAGCATAGAAATCACAATCCAACTCCTGAACATCTACTTTGCCATGCTGTATGCTTTGTGCTCCGTCAATTAATACAGGAATATCCTTTTGATGGGCAATATCAATAATTTTTTTCACATCATTTATTGTTCCCAGGGCATTCGACACATGATTTACAGCTACTATTTTTGTTTTGGAAGCAATAAGTTTTTCATATTCATCCAGCAACAACTCTCCTTTATCATTAACAGGAATTACTTTCAACGAAGCATTTTTCCGCTCGCATAACATTTGCCATGGAACAATATTGGCATGATGCTCCAGGGTAGAAATGATGATCTCATCGCCTTCATGAATATATTTTTCGCCAAAAGAGTAAGCAATGGTATTGATTGATTCTGTGGTTCCACTGGTAAAAACAACTTCATGGCCGTGTGCTGCATGAATAAATTCCTGAACCACTTTCCGGGCATCCTCATATTTCTGTGTCAGCTGCTCACTTAAATAATGTACTCCGCGATGAATATTTGCGTTTTCCTGTGAGTAAATTTTAGCTACTTCATCAATAACAACTTTGGGTTTTTGTGTTGTAGCTCCGTTATCGAGATAAACCAAAGGCTTTTGATAAACCCGCTGATTTAAAATCGGGAAATCACTCCTTACTTTCTGTATATCAATACTCACAATCGTTAAAATTTTAAAATTATTTACAATTCATATAACAGAAATTACAACGTGATAATTCTCCACGTAATCGTTTATCAACCAATTCATGGATACGCTCCTGAAGTGCAGGGATTTTTATTTTTTTAATCACCTCGTGTGCAAAAGCATACATTAACAATAACTTAGCTTCTTTTTCATTAATTCCCCTCGAACGCAGATAAAACAACGCATCCATATCTAATTGCCCCACCGTAGCACCATGGCTACATTTTACATCATCGGCATAAATTATCAGCGTTGGTTTGGTGTTAATGGTAGCATCATCGGTAAGCAAAATATTATTGTTTGCCTGATATGCCTGTGTTTTTTGAGCATCCTCCCGAACCAGCACTTTACCATTAAAAGCCCCGGTGGCATAATCATCCAATACTCCTTTAAACAGCTGATTGCTGGTACAGTTAGGTTTAGCATGATCAATAAAAACATGATTATCGATATGTTGCCCTTTATCGGTTAAATACAATCCAAGCGTATTATTCTCGCAACCTTCCCCATTTAAAAGCACATTTATATTATTACGAATTAATCCACCATGCAATGAAATGGTATTGGTATTAATCCTACTGTCTTTTTCCTGATAAAAATACAGATGTGATACTTGTTTGGAGCCGTTATGCTCATTCTGTATCCTGGAAAAATCCAGCGAGGCATTTTTATCTACAAAAAACTCAGAAACAGAATTGGTTAAAAAATTTGAAGTAGATAAAGTATGATCACACACCACTAATGAGGCCTGACTGTTTTCCTCGAAGATAAATAAATTACGATGTTGTGTAAAATCATTCTCATCATCCATTAATAGGTTTATAATTTGTATCGGCTTTTCAATAACGGCCCCTTTAGGGACATATAAAAAGATCCCGTCTTTTACAAAGGCCGTATTTAAAGCAACTAAACCTTCTTTTTCATTGTCCGCATATTGATTAAAATGTTTTTTCACCAGCTCGGGATACTCTTCGGTTGCTTTTTGAAAACTACCTATAACAGCTCCCCCAGGTAATTCAGCTAATTGCTTTTCGCGATTATAATACCATCCGTTCAGCAATATAATAACCTCTGTATTCAAATCAGGGACATCACATTTAAAAATATCGTCCACATTAAATTCAATATCCTTAGGAGATAAAAAAGTTTTTAGCCCATTATTAAACAATGATTTAATATCGGTGTATTTATAGTCTTCATTTTTCTTATCGGGCAATCCCAGTTTTTTAAATTTTTGGAATGCCTCATCTCTGATTTGGTTGATATAATCAGGAGCCCCTTTTTTTAAGATATCCTGATTGTTGTTATATAACTCAACGAACTTATCTTTTACATCAATATCAGTTGTTTCTACACTCATTTGTTTGCTTTTTAAATTCCGAAAAAATAATACAGTTTACGAAGTTACAACACTCTTTTTTAACCAATCATACCCTTTTTCTTCTAACTCTAAAGCCAGATTTTTATCACCTGATTTAACTATCTTACCATCGTAAAGTACATGCACAAAATCAGGAATAATATAATCAAGCAGCCTTTGGTAATGGGTAATCACGATGGCTGCATTTTCGGGCGATTTTAATTTATTTACTCCATTGGCTACAACACGCAATGCATCAATATCCAAACCAGAATCTGTTTCGTCTAATATAGATAATTTAGGCTCAAGCATGGCCATTTGAAAAATTTCGTTACGTTTCTTTTCTCCTCCGGAGAAACCTTCGTTTACCGAACGATTTGCCAATCCGGCATCCAGTTCAACAAGCTCTTTCTTTTCACGCATCAGTTTCAAAAAATCGGAGGATGACATCGGTTCCAGCCCTCTATGTTTTCGCTGTTCGTTTACCGCTGTTTTCATAAAGTTTACCATACTAACACCCGGGATTTCTATAGGATACTGAAATCCAAGAAATATTCCTTCGCTGGCTCGTTCTTCGGGGGATAAATCAAATAAGTTTTTTCCTTCGTAAATTATTTCGCCCTGGGTAACTTCAAACATTTCCCGGCCGGCTAATACGGAAGCTAACGTGCTTTTACCAGAGCCATTGGGACCCATTATTGCATGAATCTCTCCTTTTTTAATGTCAAGATTTATTCCTTTTAAAATCTCCTTTCCTTCTATCGATGCGTGTAAGTTTTTTATTGATAACATATATATTAAGTTTAAAGTTCATAGTTCATAGTTCATAGTTCATAGTTCATAGTTCATAGTTCAAAGTTTAAGGTTCAAAGTTTAAAGTTCATAGTTTAAGGTTCAAAATTTCATAATAATCGAATAATTCCGAACTTATACCAAGTTGCATTCAATCATGCAATATTAAATATATTTATTTTAATTTTGATATTCTTGAACAATCTGTATTTCAATATAATGCCGATTGATGTTCAATGTAATTTTAGTTCGCTATCGCTCCGAAAATTACACACCTGCCGGCAGGCAGGCTTCAGCAATATTATCCATTACTGAGCCAGATGATCTTTTTATTTGATCTTTTAAAGAAAAATCTTTAGCAAAGCTATAATTTAATGTATACTTATGTACTAATTTACATAATTCACGGGCTTTCTGCCAAACTTCCAGGTCTTCAAATTTTTCAATAGTTGCCATATATAAATTAACTTTTAACATTGAACTTTTAACTAAAATTAACCAACACTACCTTCCAAACTAATTTGCAGTAATTTTTGCGCCTCAACAGCAAACTCCATGGGTAATTTATTCAACACCTCTTTAGCATAGCCATTCACAATCAAGCCAATGGCATCTTCTGTTTTAATTCCTCGTTGATTGCAATAGAATATTTGGTCTTCTCCAATTTTGGAGGTTGTTGCTTCGTGTTCAACAATCGAGTTTTTATTATCCACTTCTAAATAAGGAAAAGTATGTGCTCCACATTTATCTCCCAACAACAAACTGTCGCATTGAGAAAAATTACGTGCATTGGTAGCATTTTTTACAACTTTTACCAACCCACGATAGCTATTATTACTTTTCCCTGCAGAAATACCTTTCGAAACTATGGTACTTTTGGTATTTTTCCCAATATGAATCATTTTCGTTCCGGTATCAGCCTGCTGATGATTATTGGTAACAGCCACCGAATAGAATTCTCCAACCGAGTTGTCGCCAATTAACAAACAACTTGGATATTTCCAGGTAATTGCCGAACCGGTTTCTACTTGTGTCCACGATATTTTTGAGTTATCACCAGCACATTTCCCACGTTTGGTCACAAAATTATAAATTCCTCCTTTGCCGTTTTTATCCCCGGGATACCAGTTTTGAACGGTTGAATATTTTACTTCGGCATTTTTATTAGCAACAATCTCAACAATGGCAGCGTGCAACTGGTTTTCGTCCCGCATAGGCGCTGTACATCCTTCCAGGTAACTCACATACGAATCATCCTCAGCTACAATTAACGTTCTTTCGAATTGTCCGGTATTAGCAGCATTTATTCTAAAATAGGTTGATAGCTCCATGGGACATTTTACTCCTTTTGGGATGTAGCAAAACGAGCCATCACTAAACACAGCCGAGTTTAAAGCGGCGAAAAAATTATCGGTATAAGGAACTACTGAACCCATATATTTTTTCACTAAATCGGGATGTTCCTGTACCGCTTCGCTAAAAGAACAAAATATAATCCCCAGCTCAGCTAAATTTTCTTTAAATGTAGTTTTTACCGAAACACTATCCATTACAGCATCCACAGCTACACCCGCTAATCTTTTTTGTTCGTCAAGTGGAATACCAAGCTTATCGAAAGTGGCTTTTAATTCAGGATCTATATCATCAAGGTTTTTGGGGACATCAGCTTTTCGTTTAGGTGCTGAATAGTATATAATATCCTGATAGTGAATTTCCGGAATATTTAAATGTGCCCAATCGGGCATTTTCATTTTTTGCCAGTGCCTGAAAGCTTTTAACCGAAACTCTAACATAAATTCGGGTTCATTTTTTTTCTGCGAAATCAAACGCACAACATCCTCATTTAACCCCTTAGGAATCGATTCTGCATCAACATCCGTAACAAAACCATATTTATATTCTCCCTGTGTTACTTCATTTAATATTTTATCTTGATCTTTTTCCATAACTTTGCAAAATGTCTATCAAATACTAACAAATATAAATTTATATAGATTAATTCTAAATTGGGTACAAAGATATTTAAAATATAACAACTAATAAAACTACAATGTTTAATCTTTTTTTTAATGATAAATATCAATTTATAGATGAAAAATGATCAAAAGAAACTTACAGAGATATCAGAGTTAGGCGAGTTTGGATTAATCGATCAAATTACAAAAGATGTAAAAACAAAACACAAGAACACCTTAAAAGGGGTAGGCGATGATGCTGCTGTAATCGATTACGGGAATACGTGCTCTGTAGTAACTACTGATTTGCTTATAGAGGGTATACATTTCAATTTAATTTATACCCCCTTAAAACATTTGGGGTATAAAGCAGTAGTTGTTAATTTGTCGGACATATATGCCATGAATGCAATCCCGAAACAAATTACGGTTTCAATAGCTATTTCTAAAAAATTTGCAGTAGAACATATCGAAGAAATTTATGAAGGAATAAAACTTGCCTGTGAAGTATATAATATTGATTTGGTAGGCGGAGATACTTCGTCTTCTTTAACAGGGCTTACCATTAGTGTAACAGCCATAGGAGAAGCAAATAAAGAAGATATTGTATACCGCAGTACAGCTCAAAATACAGATATCATTTGTGTCACAGGAAATCTTGGAGGCGCATATATGGGCCTGCAGCTGTTGGAAAGAGAAAAAGAAATTTTTACGGCTAATCCGGGAACACAACCTAAATTGGAAGGTTATGATTATATTCTTCAACGACAATTAAAACCTGAAGCCAGAAAAGATATGGTTGAGCTGCTTAAAGAATTAAAAATTACCCCAACAGCTATGATAGATATTTCAGACGGCTTGTCGTCTGAATTATTGCATATTTGCAAAAATTCAAACGTGGGTTGCAAAATTTTTCAGGATAAAATTCCGATTGATTTAAATACTGAAAAAATGGCGAAGGAATTTAAAATGGAACCATTAATTGCTGCCTTAAACGGTGGAGAAGATTATGAACTTTTGTTTACCTTAAATGGTAATGATTTTGATAAAATTAAAGATCATGCCCTTATTCATCCCATAGGCCATATAACGGGCCAAAAAAATGGTGCCGTATTAATTTCTGAAGCCGGCCAGGCTATTCCATTACAAGCACAGGGATGGAATCCTCTGAAAAAAGAAAAAAAATAAAAAATCCGAAGCCAAAAACTTCGGATTTTTAGTATACTATAATTCTATTATTTTATTGCCCATTGTAACCTCTTACGATTCCTCGTTGAGAGTTTTTTATAAAATCAAGCACATAACCTTTTTCTTCAGTATCACTCATTTCCTGTTCAATATTCTTTAGTGCTTGCGTAACATTTTGTTCTTTCACATAAATCTCGCGATAAATGCTTTGAATTTGATTAATCGCCTCGGGTGAAAAACCTCTTCGTCGGAGTCCAACAGAGTTAATTCCAACATACGATAAAGGTTCTCTCGCAACAGTAATATATGGCGGAACATCTTTTCTGACTAATGAACCTCCGGAAATCATAACATGCCCACCAATATGAACAAACTGGTGAATTTGCACATCGCCACTAATCACGGCAAAATCATCAATTATAATCTCTCCTGCAACATTGGTACTATTTGATATAAGAATATTATTGCCCAGGGCACAATCGTGTCCAATGTGAACATAAGCCATTAAAAGACAATTGTTTCCCACAACTGTTTTTCCTTTAGAAGCGGTTCCACGATTAACAGTAACACATTCGCGTAGGGTTGTATTATCACCAATTTCGGTTGTAGTTGCTTCTCCTTTAAATTTTAAATCTTGTGGAATGGCAGAAACAACAGCACCAGGAAAAATTTTACAATTTTTACCAATTCGGGCACCTTCCATTATGGTCACATTAGATCCAACCCATGTACCATCACCAATTTCAACGTTTTTATCAATCCAGGCAAATGCTTCAATTTTAACATTTTCACCAATTTTCGCTTCAGGATGGATATATGTTAAATCTTGATTCATTCTCTATTTAATTTTAGATACTTGTGCCATTAATTCACCTTCCATTACCAATTCATTCCCTACAAATGCCTGTCCAAACATGTGAACTAAACCTCTTCTGATAGGAGTAAGCAATTCCAGTCTGAAAATAATCGTATCCCCCGGAATAACCTTTCGTTTAAACTTAACCTTATCAATTTTTAAAAAAAGGGTTTGATAATTTTCCGGATCGTCAACCTGGCCTAACGCCAAAATTCCTCCAACCTGAGCCATTGCTTCTACTTGCAAAACACCAGGCATAATAGGCTCAGCAGGGAAATGCCCCATAAAAAAGTTTTCGTTCAGGGTAACATTTTTAATTCCAATTACCGATTTGTCATCTAACTCTGTAATTTTATCAACAAGAAGAAAGGGATAGCGGTGTGGTAATAATTTCTTTATCTGGTTAATATCATATAAAGGTTCTTTGGTTGGGTCATATTTTGGAATAGCTACTCTTGATAACTCTTTGTTTATCGTTTCCTTAATGATCTTTGCAAATTGGGTATTGGCAGAATGCCCAGGCCTTGATGCAACAATTTTCCCTAAAACAGGTTGTCCTATAAGCGACAAATCACCAAGTATATCAAGTAACTTATGTCTTGCCGGTTCGTTACTAAATCGCAAATCAATATTATTTAAAATACCTTCTTTAACTTTTACGTGTGGTTTGTTAAATAAATCTGCCATCCGGTCGAGCTCATTCTGAGAAACTTCATTCTCCATAATAACAATAGCATTTTGCAAATCACCCCCTTTAATTAAATTATGTTTAAGTAACATTTCCAACTCATAGAAAAATACAAAAGTTCTGGAAGGAGCAATCTCTTTTTCAAAATCGTGCGTTGGATGATAAGATGCATATTGATGGCCTAAAACCTTTGAGTTGTAGTCAACCATAACGTCAACAGAAAAATGATCATCGGGATAAGCTACAATTTCAATGTCATTTTCTTCGTCGCGAAAAACAATTCGTTCTTTTACAATAAAGTAATTTTTTTCAGCGTCTTGCTCTTCAATGCCTGCTTTTTTTAAAGCCTCAACATACATTTTTGCGCTACCGTCCAGGATAGGTGCTTCAGGCCCGTTAAACTCCATTAAGACATTATCCAATTCTAAGCCTACCAGAGATGCTAATACATGTTCAATGGTATGAACCTCAACACCATTTTCAACCAGCGTAGTTCCTCTAGAGGTATCGGTAACATTATCAACCGAGGCTGAAATTATTGGCTTCCCTTCTAAATCTATCCTTTGAAATTTATATCCATGATTAACGGGGGCCGGGCGAAAAATAATTTCTACATCATAACCGGTGTGTAGGCCCTTCCCTTTTAATGAAACCGCTTTACGTATTGTTTTTTGATTTTGCGACATATCAGTAAAATATTTATTTTCAATATCAATAATAAAAAAATCGCCGCAAGTTACAAAAAACTAAGTAAATTAACGTATCCATTTAATAATTAATTCATTTACAGAAACGCCAAAACCCTTTAATCAGTGCTTTTCAGCTTTTTTAATTCATTTTCTAGTTCTTTCACTCTTTTGAATAGGTCTGGTAGTTGTTTGTATACAATAAACGATTTTTGAAATTCCCGGATATTAAACGCAGGTGTTCCCATAACAACACTATCTGCCACTTTTATATTGTTGGGTATTCCAGACTGTGGAGCTACTCGGACACCATCGGCGATTTGGATGTGAGGGGCAACTCCGGATTGACCGCCAAACTGACAATTCATTCCTATCTTTGTTGACCCTGCAACTCCGGTTTGGGCAGCTATTACGGTATTTTCTCCTATAATAACATTGTGCCCTATCTGGTTCAAATTATCTAACTTAGCTCCTTTTTTTATTATTGTTGAGCCCATTGTGGCTCTATCGATAGTCGTATTCGAACCTATTTCAACATTATCTTCTAAAATAACATTTCCTAATTGAGGAATTTTCTGGTATACATTGTTTTCGTCCGGGGCAAAACCAAATCCATCCGAGCCAATCACTGCCCCGGAATGTATAATAGCGTTTTCACCAATTACACATTCGTGGTAAACTTTTACACCTGCATTTAGCTTAGCATTCTTTTTTATCGTCACACTATCGTCGATAAAAACATGTGGATAAAGTTTTACATCATCTTCAACAATTACATGCTCTCCTACGTAAACAAAAGGTGCAATATATACATTTTTGCCAATTTTTGCCGATTCTTCAATAAAAGCCATTGAGCTTACTCCGCTTTTTACAGGTTTAGCCTGTTCGGCTAACTGCAGAAGGCGCGCAAAACTTTCATAAGCATTTGCTACTTTTATTAAAGTAGCATTTACATCTTTTTCTACCTTAAAATCTTTGTTTATTAATACAATAGATGCATTGGTGGTGTATAGATACTTATTATATTTTGGGTTAGCCAAAAATGCCAGCATACCTGGTTGTGCTTCTTCAATTTTTGCAACATTATTAACCGTTACATCCGGATTACCAATAATTTCTCCTTGTAAAAAATCTGCTATAGTTTTTGCTGTAAATTCCATTGTATTTGTATTTAAAAAATCGTTCAAAAATAGTATATAATTATTATATCAAAGAAATTTCTTTAGGATAACATAAAAAATATTTTCGTACCGTTTTCGAGAGGACCGAAACATTTAACATATCCGATGCTTCTGCAACATCAACTAATTTCCCATCTTTATAAAGTATTTGAATTTTCTCATCAAAAACGCTATATGCGTTTTTACTGATATAATCAGTAAATACAAAATACTGTGTTTCTGTTTTAGGTAACTTTAAAAATCTCGAAGCTTTTTGAGTCAATTCATTTATTCTATGTTTATCAAACGGAGAACTTTGAATTTCGACCCGAAATAACTTACGCTGAAGCAGTCGATCAGAAAGCATTTTTAACACCTGATCTGATTCCAATGTCCACTTTTTGATACAATTTATAATATCAGTATCATCAATCATAGAAAAATTCTTTAGTAACTCGGGTAATTCTTTTTTATTTTGATTAAGATAAAAATATTGTAAACTCTCCGGAAGGTATATTTGTTTATTTTGAGCCAAAAGATATTTAACCCTTTTAAAAATCATCAATAACA
>JASGMZ010000032.1 GCA_030156305.1 Bacteroidales bacterium
AAAAAAAGATTATTGAATTGAACATTTACACCAAAAAACAAAAGTGGAAATTATTTCTTTTATTTGTTGCTATTTTAATAGCAGCAGCATCTATACTTACCACTAATAACCTGGCAAAGCAATTATCAAAAGAAGAACGCAAAAAAGTGGAACTATGGGCTTTGGGTATGCGTCAACTTTCCAGTTTGGATAACCAGGAAAAGAATTACACCTTTATCCTTGAAGTGATAAAAAATAACGAAACGGTTCCGGTAATTTTAACCGATAAAAATGGGAATGTAGTTTCTTCACGTAATTTAGATCCTAATCGTGAAAATGACCCAGAGTATTTGGAGCTCCAGCTCGAAAAAATGAAAAAAGAAAATGAACCTATTGAAATTATTTTGCTCGATGGAAATAAAAACTATATTTATTACAAAGAATCGGTTTTATTAACCCGTCTGTATTATTTTCCTATCATTCAGTTTGTGGTAATGATTATCTTTTTACTGGTAGCTTATCTTGCATTTAGCACCTCGCGTAAAGCAGAACAAAACCAGGTTTGGGTAGGGATGTCAAAAGAAACGGCTCACCAATTAGGAACACCCACCTCTTCGCTTTTAGCTAATTTAGAGTTATTAAAACTGAAAAAAGTAGATCAGGAAATTGTCGATGAATTTGAAAAAGATATCAACCGGCTGGAAAAAATAACCGAACGATTTTCCAAAATAGGTTCAGTGCCTAAACTAACGAAACAGGATATTATTCCGGTGCTTGTTAATACCGTAAATTATATTAAAGCCAGATCATCCGATAAAATTAATTTTCAATTTAACTTTTCAGCAAACGATCAGATACTTCTTCCGTTTAATGCCTCTTTATTTGAGTGGGTAATCGAGAATTTATGTAAAAATGCAATCGATTCAATGGAAGGGGTCGGAACGTTGAGTGTAATTTTAGACGACAGGATACAGTATCTGTATATTGACATAAAAGATCAAGGAAAAGGAATCCCTAAGTCGAAATATACGACCATTTTTCAACCCGGATATACCACAAAGAAAAGAGGTTGGGGTTTAGGTTTATCACTTTCAAAAAGGATTATAGAAGATTACCATAAGGGTAAAATTTTTGTGTATCATTCAGAAATCAATAAAGGAACGATTATTCGAATGGTATTAAAAAAACAATAAACATAAAATTTTAAGAAACAAAGAACGTTAAGCTTTGGCGTTTTTTCTTTTTTTATTCAAATATAAATTTATACTTTTGCACGATGTAAATTTTTGTGAGGTGGATTATTTGAGTAAATATAGAGTTGATTTTCAGGGACTAAGTGAGGGTGCACATGAATTTATTTTTAATGTGGATAATGCTTTTTTTCAAAGCATAGAATATTCCGACATTAAAGAGGGCACGCTGAAAACAACAGTTGTTCTTACAAAAAAAACACAATTGCTTGAGTTAGATTTTAAGATTCAGGGTTTTGTAAATGTTATTTGCGATCGTTGCCTTGATGAATTTAAGATGCCGATAGATTTTGAGGGGCAGCTATTTGTTAAGTTTTCAGAAACGGAACAGGAAGATACTGATGAAGTAATGTATTTATTTCCTGAAGACTATGAGTTAGATTTAGCTCATTACATATACGAAAGTATACGTTTAAGTTTACCTTTAAAATGTGTTCATTCTGATGACGAAAAAGGGAATAGCACTTGTAACCCTGAGATGCTAAACGAGATTGAAAAATTAAAACCAGATAATTCTGCCGAAGATCTGATTGATCCAAGGTGGAGTGAGTTAATAAAATTAAAAGAAAATTAATATTAATAGATAGTAAAAAATGGCACATCCAAAAAGAAAAACATCGAAGCAGAGAAGAGACAAAAGAAGAACTCATTACAAAGCAACAGCACCCACTGTTGCCATATGTTCGAATTGCGGTGCTACACACGAGTATCACAGAGTATGTCCGGAGTGTGGATACTATAGAGGACAGTTAGCTGTTGAGAAAGAAATTGAAGCATAACTGTAATACATCTGTATGAGAATTGGAATAGATATTATGGGTGGTGATTTTGCTCCTGAAGCAGCTGTTTTAGGAGCAATTTTAGCTCATAAAGAGTTATCATACGACGATCGTCTCGTTTTAATTGGCGATGAGGCAAAAATTAAAGAAATATTAAAAAGGGAAAAGGTTAGTCCAGAAGATTTTGATATTGTTCATTCATCGCAGGTCATTGAAATGAGTGATCATCCTGCAAAGGCTTTTGCCAAAAAACCCGATTCAAGTATAGCAAAAGGGTATAAATTACTTGCATCAGGAGAAATTGATGGTTTTTCCAGTGCCGGTAGTACAGGAGCAATGTTAGTTGGTGCAATGTTGGCTATAAAAGTTGTCCCCGGGATTATTCGCCCTGTAATTACTGCTGCAATTCCAAAACCCGACGGAAATTATTCACTTATTTTAGACGTTGGAATTAATCCCGATACTAAACCAGATGTATTATATCAATATGGTATTTTGGGATCATTATATGCAAAACATGTGTATAATATAAATGATCCGAAGGTGGGACTAATGAATATTGGAACTGAAGAAGAAAAAGGAAATTTGGTGGTTAAGTCTGCACATGAACTGATGAAAGACACTGCAGAGTTTAATTTTATTGGCAATGTGGAAGCAAATGAACTATTTGTTGAAGATCGGGTGGATGTTATTGTATGTGATGGTTTTGTAGGGAATGTTATACTTAAAGAAGCAGAAGCCTTTTATACACTAATAAAGAAAAGAAATATTCAAGACGAATTTTTTGAAAAATTTAATTTCGAAGATTATGGGGGAACGCCAATATTGGGAGCAAATAAAAATATTGTAATAGGGCATGGAATATCACGCCAGGTGGCTATCAAAAATATGATACTCCACACAAAGGAAGTGGTTGAAGCAAAACTTTCTGATAAAATTAAGGAGGCATTTAAATGACAAAAATAAGAGCAACGATTACCGGTATTGGAGCTTATGTTCCTGATTATATTTTAACCAACGATGAGCTGAGTAAAATGGTCGACACTTCGGATGAGTGGATTATGACCCGGATTGGAATCAAGGAGCGACGGATTATTAAAGAAAAAGGAGAAGGCTCTTCTTTTGTTGGTTCAAAAGCCGTTAAACAATTACTTAAAAAAACCGGAACATCACCCGATGAAATAGATTTGCTGATTTGTGCAACAGTTACCCCCGATCATCAATTTCCTGCTACCGCAAATATTATTAGTGACAAAGTAGGAATAAAAAATGCACATAGTTTTGATTTAAATGCCGGCTGTTCAGGTTTTTTATATGCCTTAGATACTGCATCTAAATTTGTAGAAGCAGGCACACATAAAAAGGTAATTGTTGTAGGCGCAGAAAAAATGTCTTCCATCGTTGATTATCATGACCGTGCAACATGCCCTATTTTTGGTGATGGTGCAGGAGCTGTACTCCTTGAACCCACCACTGAAGATATTGGAATTGTTGATTCGATGCTGCAATCAGACGGTGCTGGAAGGATTCATCTTCACCAAAAAGCTGGAGGATCAGTAAAACCTGCTTCACATGAAACCGTTGATGCCCGAGAGCATTTTATTTATCAGGAAGGACAACCTGTGTTTAAATGGGCAGTGTCCAAAATGGCGGATGTTTCGGTAGAGATGATGGATCGGCATGGAATAGCACCGGATGATTTAAACTGGCTGGTTCCGCATCAAGCGAATATGCGTATTATTGAAGCTACAGCAAAACGCATGGGGATTAAAAGAGAACAGGTAATGATTAATATCCAGCGTTATGGAAATACCACAGCTGCTACATTACCCCTTTGTTTATGGGAGTGGGAAGACCAGTTGAAAAAAGGCGATAAACTTATTTTAGCTACATTTGGTGCCGGATTTACCTGGGGCTCTATATATATAAAATGGGGTTATGATGGAAAGAAATAATTGAAATAGAATATTAGTATTATAAAAGGAAACATCCAGGCTAATAAAGTTTGGATGTTTTTTATTAAAAACTCTGAATTTATTAAAAACTCACTTTACACACTTTGGGGGGTCACTATGGAAAATCTGCTTAGCCGCTTCAAGCGGCTTGGCGGGTTGATAACTAAAAGGTATTAAAATTCTAAATTAGGAAAAGATAGATTATAGATTATTTGGGAAGAGAAGAAAAACGCTCCTGGATAAAATCAATAATTTTAGCTGCATTTTCTTTTGGATTGTCAGACTCCAGTTTAATTGGGAAAATAGTGTGTTTTTCACGCTTTTCTAACCCATAACGATAGGTTTTATCATAGTAGGATAATGTAATTTTTGCAACAGTGGCTAAATCGCCATTTCTAAGCGATTCTAACGCTTCTTCTGTATTTTGCCCACCAAGCCTTTTTTTTATTTTTAAAATACAATTTTCAAGATGTTTGGTGTCGTAAACGGCATATTCTTTCATTAGCCTTTCTATCCTGCTTTGTTTATCCAGCTGAATATTTATTACAGTGGCTTTTCGCATTCTGTCGTAAAGTTCCTGAGGTATCCAGTTTGCTCCAATAGACTTGCTTTCATCTTCTAACCATATAGGTTTGGAAAGGTCAAATGAAATCCATTTCCAGATTAATAAATTTTCGAATTGCTCATTGGGGGGTTGTTCGTTTTGGCCTAGAGCTCCAAAAGCAGATCCTTTATGATTAGCTATACTTTCTAAATCTAAAACTTGCTCACCTTGTTTTGCCAATGCTTGTAATATGGCTGTTTTTCCGCTACCCGTATATCCTCCAAGAATGATTAACTTATTTCCTTTCGTGAGTTGGTATTTTCCAAATCGCCTAAAAGCTTTGTAACCTCCTTCGAGGAGATAACATTTTATACCTACCGTTTCGAAAAGCCAGGCCATAGAAGCGCTGCGCATGCCTCCACGCCAACAATAAACTAAAAGTTCGTTGTTTTTTGCAATAGAACGTGCTTGTTCAGCAAAATCACGTAATTTGCCGCCTACAATTTCTAATCCTTTCAAGACTGCTGGCTCCCGACTTTCCTTTTTGTAAATTGTACCAACAATCGCTCTTTCCTCATTATTAAAAATAGGAATATTAACAGCTCCCGGAATATGGCCTGTCTGGAATTCTCCCGGAGAACGTACATCTATAGCTGGTGTCGATCTTAATTTATGGACAAATTCTTCTGGTGCTATTGTAGTAGCCATAATAGATTTACAAAATAATGAGCGAAATTAGTTAAAAATATTTTAATGTTTAAACTCTTCTTAAAAGAGTTTTATAATAAAAGTGGAAAGAAAGCCTGATAAAGGAGTATTTTTTAATCTTCTAAAAAATTACCTAATATAGAACTACTGCCTTTTCTAGTATTTTTACCGGCAGGAGAAATGCGCTGAATAAGTTTTCGGATAGGCATGGATTGTAACCAAACTTTTCCTGTACCACGAAGGGTTGCTAAAAAAAGGCCTTCGCCACCAAATGCCATCGATTTTAAACTTCCGGAACTTTCAATATTAAAATCGATTTGGGGTTCATAGGCAACAATACAGCCCGTATCAATTTTTAAAGTTTCATTTTGTAAGGTTTTTGCGATAACAGTTCCTCCAGCATGAATAAAAGCTTTTCCGTCACCCTCAAGTTTTTGTAAAATAAACCCTTCGCCACCAATTAAACCACTCCCTAATCTACGATTTAAATGGATTGATATTTTTGTGCCCAGCGCGGCGCATAAAAAGCCATCTTTTTGAACAATA
Organism: Bacteroidales bacterium; assembly: GCA_030156305.1. Lineage (GTDB taxonomy): Bacteria > Bacteroidota > Bacteroidia > Bacteroidales > UBA12077 > UBA12077. Next base: position 5,762 of record JASGMZ010000032.1, read on the forward strand.
ATTTGTCCACCACTTTTTTGTAAATCGATAGGAATAATTTTTCCAGGATAGGGGGCTGCAAAAGCAACTTTTTTCTTACCCAATCCCTGGTTGGTAAAATGAGTCATAAAAATTGATTCACCCGTAATTAATCGGCTGCCAGCCGATAATAATTTACCCATAAATCCCTGGTTTGGAGTAGAGCCATCGCCTAATTTTGTTTCAAAAGCAATTTCATCTTCCATATAAGTCATTGCTCCGGCTTCGGCAACAACCGTTTCTTGTGGGTCAAGTTCAATCTCAACAAGTTGAATGTCGTCTCCAAGAATTTTATAATCAATTTCGTGTGCCTGCATATTTTTTGTTTTATACAATTAGTTTTTGATCGTTTGTTAACGGTATGGAAAATAATAATATTTTTAAACGCTTATGTTATTTGAAAATTTAGCTAATTTGACTGTTCAGAGAACCATCGGATTAAGACTTTTTTAATTTCTTCGATTCTAACAGGTTTAGCCAAATAATCATTCATCCCGCTATTAAAAGCTTGTGTTTTATCTTCTTCTCTGGCATTTGCAGTCATAGCAATAATAGGTAACTGATACCCCATGCTTCTTATTTCTGCTGTGGCTTCTAATCCATCTTTTTCGGGCATCATAATATCCATAAAAACAATGTCAAATGTATTTTCTTTAATTTTATTAACACACTCCTTTCCATTTTGAGCAATGGTTATTTCGTAGCCCAGATTTTTGAATATGGTTTGTGCCACTCGTTGATTAATGATGTTGTCCTCGGCCAATAGGATTTTAATATCTTTTTTAAGCTTATTTAATTCCGGTAGTTCTTTATCCTTAAAATTGAGTGATGGGAAGTTTTCCTGTAAAATTTTGAAAACTTCCGATGCTTCAAAAGGTTTTATTAAATAATAATCAACGCCGTTCATTTTACATTTCACATAATTCCCGGGCTGGTCATTTGAACTAACAATACCAATAATAAGTTTGTTTGTGAATTCCTTTTCATGAATTTTTCGGGCAAATTTAATCCCGTTAAAACCGGCATTATCTTTAATCATTAATAGATGATAATTTTTCGCGGTGCCATTGATTCCTTGTTCAATTTTATCTATTGGATTGTCTTCTGGGGTGATGATCTCATTGTTGGTTCCAAAGCTCTTAAACAAGTGTAAAAGATTGTTTTCATCATTGGGTTCATTGTCAATGATCAAAACATTAATATTTTTATATTCGCGGATAGTTGAAAAATCAACATCTTTTTTCAACTTTTCGTTAGAGTAAACCTGTATTGTAAAAGAGAATTTAGAACCGGGATATTGCGGATCATATGAAATAGACGAAGGGCTTTCTACCCATATTTCGCCTCCCATCAATTCTACCAGTTGTTTTGAAATGGTAATTCCCAATCCGGTTCCTCCAAACTTGCGCGTTGTTGATCCATCAGCTTGAGAAAATGAAGCAAAAATATCTTTTAATTTTTCTTTAGGTATTCCTATACCTGTATCTTCAATAGAAAAAAGTAAAGTAAAACATCCATTGTGTTTTTTATTAAGTTCTGCCGTTAGGATTATTTTTCCTTTGTAGGTGAATTTTATGGCATTGCCGATAAGGTTTGAAATAACTTGTTTCAATCTAAACGGGTCTCCAATAACATTATCAGGAACATTGTTGTTTATATCTGAAGCAAGTTCTATATTTTTTTCTTTGGCTGTAGGAGTAAAAAGTGCAACAATAACATCCACTTCTTCCCGAACTTTAAATGGCGTTTCTTCGATAACCATCTTGCCGGCTTCAATTTTTGAAAAATCAAGAATGTCGTTTATGATGGATAGTAATAAATCAGCCGATTTAAGGATTATTTGTACAGCATCTTCCTGTTTTTCATCTAAATTTAAATTTTCAAGGGTATTGGCCATCCCGATAATTCCATTTAATGGCGTTCTTATTTCATGGCTCATTTTAGCCAAAAATTCAGATTTTGCCTTATTTGCAGCAACTTCTCTTTTTCGGGCAATTTCAATGGGGGTAATATCAATAAAAGCTGCAAGTGATATTTCTTCGCCATTAATGGTAAAAGGGATTTCTTTTTTGTAAATAATTACTTCGTTATCATTATCATCGTAATAAACATACTGATTCAGATTTTCATTATAACTAAATGACTCTGAATCCTGGAAATTTCTTGAAACCAGAAACTGGTCTGTAAGTTTTTGCCCAATTAATTCGTTTGAGGATTGTAATCCAAAAATTTTCAATGCTGTTTTATTCATTGATCTCACAACCCTATCCTGGTTTAATGTCATTATACCAATAGGGAGCGATTCCAGCATTTCTTTCATGGCCTTTTCTGACTGTTGAATTTTATTTTGTGCTAAATTTTTACGCCTGATAAAACCAATAAAAAAGAGGATAATTAGTATTAAAACAAAGAAGGTAGAAAATGAAACGATAAAAGTATTTTTTATTACTGAATCGATAATAATTTTGGTTTCAAGCGAAAAAATAATACCTAAATCATTTCCCAGAATCCTTATGGGATAATATGTTGTTAAATATTCGTTCGTTTGATTGTTGACGGTTATTTTTTGCCTTACGGCTCCATTAAAACCATTATTTAACTCATTAATAATATGGTCTATTTTATGAATAGTAATAGTATCCCTCAATAAGTTATTTGAAATAAGATCTCCACTCATATCAATGAGTCCCTGCCAAAGGGTTTCTTTTATGTGATAATTTTCAAATACTGAATTAATATAATGATCAATATCAACCTTAATTAAAATATTTAATACGGTTTTATTATCATCAAAAACCGGAAGAAGATATGTGTAAGTACCATCGTTGTTTTTTAAAATTCCCTCGCGATCTTTTAGCTCCGTTTGTTTTTGCGAAATGTAATAATCGCTGATAAAATGGTTGGTTTTATCTTTAAACAGGCTAAAAACATTTTTATGGGTATCGATAAGTTTAATGTTTTTAATTAGCTTTTGGTATTTAAAATAGAAAAGCTCTATTTTTTTGATTTTTAAATCTGCCTTTTCTTTTTCTTCGAAAAAATGGGCTAAATCAGAAGAAAAAACGATATAATTAATCTCATTTTCAAATTCATTACCCGATTGTTCAATCTCCCAGCCACAAATCTCTGTTTGATTGATCAGCATGTTCGAATGAAAATCCAATTGTTGCTTATAAATATGGTATCCATAATAAGCATTGGTACCCAGCGCAATAATTATAATAAAGGCAATTAAATAATAGAATTTTTTCATGATTAAAATCCATTAAATCAATAAATAATTTTCAGCAATAACCAATTTGTTTCCTTAATCTCCGCTTTGTAAATCGTATATTTTTCCTCTCAATATAAAAATTCTCTTTTAAGGAGCTTTTCAGTATTTTATGGATTGCTTCTCGCATCCCTTTATCTTTATGCTTTGCTAACGGAGGAGAATTATACATTAAAATATTTTTTACGGGAATATCTGCAGACAGAATCCCAATAAATTCATCATGATAATAAACGGGCTCAATGCAAGAGATAATCCATCCTCGTCCATAAGGATCAGCATAAGGCGTTTCAATCCAATACGATTGGCCCTCAATAAAAGGTTTTTGATTAACTTTTTGATAAGGTGTAAAATAGTGCTGATTATTTTTTTTAAAATACGCGGTATTATCCCACTTAATGTGTTTGTCGAATGAGATATTATATTTTAAAATTAGGGGAAGGTCATTCATATCTATGGATATGTGCTCCAGATCGGCATTAATATTTTTTGCTATTTGATTTAGATGGAGATAATTTAAATCTTTACTTCCCTTGTTTTGGCAACAGGATAGAGTAATTAATGTTGTTATGAAAAAGAGGATAATTGTGTTTTTCATAAATAACAGATAAACAATCCGTTTAAAAATTAAAGGTACAAGTTAATAAAAAAAAGATGAGGATTAAAAGAATTGTGATGAAACGACGTGATTTGAGCTTAAAAGTCTTGTTAGCGTTTATAAACGATGCTTAGTTTCTTTGTCTAACAGAATGTTTAAATAGTTATTATATCGCATGGGATGAATTTTATTTTCTTCAACGGCTATTTTTACTGCACAACCTGGTTCGTGCACATGGGTGCAATTATAATATTTGCAATTTTTTGATGCTTTAAAAATTTCCGGGAAATAATGAAAAAGCTCTTTTTTTTCGATATCGTGAAGCCCAAACCCTCTAATTCCGGGCGTATCAATAATGCTTCCTCCCACAGATAAATCAAACATTTCAGCAAATGTAGTCGTGTGCTTTCCTGATTTATGATAACTGGAAATTTCGTTGGTTTTTAAATGGAGTGCCGGATCAATTAAATTGATTAACGAAGATTTGCCAACACCTGAGTTTCCAGCGATTAGTGTAATTTTATTTTTTAATAAATGCGTTATCTTTTCGATGTTTATTTTTTGGGTTACCGATGTTTGAATACACTCATACCCTGCCAATTCATAAGCTTTAATGTATTCATTTAGTAACTTCTTTTCTTTATCGTTATATAAATCAATTTTGTTGAAAATGAGTTTAGCAGGTATATCGTAGGCTTCAGCGGTAATTAAAAAGCGGTCGATAAAAATAGAATAGGTAACCGGGTTTTTTAGGGTTACCATTAATACTGCCTGGTCAATATTGGCAGCTAAAATATGGGTTTGCTTTGAAAGGTTGGTTGATTTCCGGACAATGTAATTTTTTCGGTCAAGAATTTGATAAATAATTCCTGTTTCTGTATTGGCCGGAATATTATATTTGACATAATCGCCAACAGTCAACGGGTTGGTACTTTTGATGCCTTCAATGCGTAATTTTCCTCTTATGGTGCATGAAATTACTTCTCCGGTCTCGGTATCTTTTACTGAATACCAGCTACCAGTTGATTTTATGACCAGCCCTTTTTTCAAGTCTGATAATTTATGGTGATTATTTTGCTAAAATATTAAATTATTTTTGCATTCGTTTGCGTTCATGCTCTTTTAATAATATTTTTCGTAAGCGAATAGCTTTAGGGGTAATTTCAACATATTCGTTTTCCTGGATATATTCTAACGCTTCTTCGAGCGAGAATTTTATGGGCGGAGCAAGTCTTACTTTTTCGTCCGTTCCAGAAGCTCTTACATTGGTAAGTTTTTTAGTTTTGGTAATATTTACCCCTATATCACCAGATTTTGCATTTTCACCAATTACCTGTCCTTCGTAAATTTCTTCCTGTGGAGAAACAAAAAATCGTCCACGGTCTTGCAATTTATCCAGAGCATAGGCAATAGCTTTTCCCGTTTCAATAGCAATTAATGAACCGGTCTGTCTTTTTTCAATATCGCCTTTATAAGGTTCAAAAGCTTTAAAGCGATGTGATATTACCGCTTCTCCAGCTGTAGCCGTCATCATTATATTTTTTAAACCGATGATGCCTCTGGAAGGGATAATAAACTCCAGGATAACCCGGTTGGTTTTACGTTCCATATTCATCATTTCACCTTTCCGTTTCTGAATAATTTCAATGGCTTTGCCCGAAAAATCTTCAGGGAGGTCTACGGTTAAATATTCTACAGGCTCATGTTTTTCTCCATCTATTTCCTTAATAATTACTTTCGGTTGGCCTACCTGCAGCTCGTAGCCTTCGCGTCTCATCGTTTCAATAAGTACAGAAAGGTGTAATACCCCTCGGCCGTAAACAATAAATGCATCTGCCGAACCAGATGGCTCAACCCTTAAGGCCAGATTTTTTTCTAATTCTCTTTCGAGGCGTTCTTTCAAGTGACGTGAAGTAACATACTTACCCTCTTTACCAAAGAAAGGGGAATCGTTAATGGTAAAAAGCATGCTCATAGTTGGTTCGTCTATAGCTATTGGATCTAAACCTTCCGGATGTTCAAAATCAGCAACCGTATCACCAATTTGAAAATCTTCAATTCCAACTAAAGCACAAATATCTCCAGCTTCAACTTTTTCGGTTTTCTTTTTTCCCAACCCTTCGTAGATGAGTAGTTCTTTTATTTTTGTTCTTTTAATGGATTGGTCTCTTTTAACCAGCGATATCTGCATTCCTTGTTTTAATGTTCCTCTTAAAAGTTTGCCAATAGCAATTCTTCCAACATAAGGGGAGTAATCTAACGATGTGATAAGCAGCTGCGGTGTTCCTTCGTAAGTTTTTGGTTCGGGAATATTTTCTATGATACAATCCATTAACGGAATGATATCGTGGGTGGGTTTTTTCCAATCATCAGACATCCATCCTTGTTTGGCAGATCCGTAGATGGTTGGAAAATCCAGCTGTTCTTCTGTGGCATTGAGATTAAACATCAAATCGAAAATTTGCTCTTGTACCTCTTCAGGCCGGCAGTTTGGTTTATCCACTTTGTTAATAACAACAATAGGTTTTAATCCAAGATTTAATGCTTTTTGAAGAACAAAGCGGGTTTGTGGCATTGTTCCTTCAAAAGCATCTACCAAAAGTAAAACGCCATCGGCCATGTTTAATACTCGCTCAACCTCGCCGCCAAAATCTGCGTGACCTGGAGTATCAATGATATTGATTTTATAATCTTTGTAAATTACCGAAACATTTTTGGACAAAATCGTGATTCCTCGTTCACGCTCCAGGTCATTACTGTCTAATATTAGATCCCCCGGATGTTCATTTTCCCTAAAAATCTTTCCGAGCAATAACATTTTATCCACCAGGGTAGTTTTTCCATGGTCGACATGTGCTATAATAGCTATGTTTTTGATTTTTTGCATTTTCCCTAAAAATTTTAGCGTGCAAAGGTAGGCCTTTTTTTGTGATATTTAGGGGTAAAATTTGAAAAAAGAGAATGAGAAATAAAACATCCGAAGATTCGATTTCTTCGGATGTTTTATTGTTTTGTCCATGTTTTAAGGTTGCCTTGTATAAAACAAATTGAATGAGTTTTCTAAATCTTGTTCAATAGAAACAGCTAATTCAGGATCTCCATATCGTTTAGCATAATCGGCCATACGCTGGAGGGAGTGAATACTTAGCCGTTGTTCGTAATCGAGTGATTGTGAAAATTTAGGAGGCAATGAGAAATAGTAATTTAATTCCTCATTAGTGATCTTGGCAAAATCACGAACTAATGAATCGGCCTCTTCTTGTCCTCCGGATAAATAAAATGCTTCAATCATATCCAGTGTAAATAAATCATAAGGGATATTGTATTTAGGCGTAAGCTCAGCTCCTTTCCTTAACACATTTAAAGCAGAATCTTTTTTGTTTTCTTTCAATAATTGATGTGCGAGCTGTGTAAACAGATTTCTGATTTTAACTACTGAAACAGTTCGTTTTGTTGTGTAGTCCATCCAAATATCCGGGTCATTCATGTTGCCCCACTTAAACTCTTCCATTAATTTTTTATACATTATATCAGAGTCAATACGGCCCGTTTCAAGATATCCTTTGGCAGGAGTTTTTATTGGAACTAACCGGTAAGCAAAGCCATCCTGTTGTAAATAATCTTCGAGTCCGATATTACCATCACCCGTTGTAGACACAAAATAAACAGGGCGTTCCCAGTTGTTGTGAGCTAACAGGTCAAGAATCATCATTTCACTTTTTACAATTCTTTGTTTGTTAATTTCAAACCTGATTTCCGAAATTATTTTGTCTGCATCTTCAGGTTTTACCGTTCCATTAGAAACTACTTTTGCCGAATCAACGGGAACAATAATCTTGTTTGTTGGCAGGTAATCAATCCATTCGTTGGCTCCCACTTGCAATCTTGTTCTTTTATCATCACTTTTCAGAAAGTCTATAACACGTTTAGCATCAACATAATCATTAATTCTGTCATTGATGTAAATAACATCGCGGACACCGTTAATATATTCTTCGTGGGTCATCCCAAAAGGGACCGGTTCTGATTCATATGCTTTGCGTTTCATCTGATCAATATACCAATCGGTATTTAGTAGCGAAAGATTTACGACTCTCACATCTGTTCTAATGCCTTCCACTTCTTGTGCATACCAAAGTGGAAATGTATCGTTATCCCCATGTGTAAATAATATAGCATTAGGTGCACATGAGTTCAGATAGTTATAAGCAAAATCTCTAGCCATATAACGGTTCGAACGGTCGTGGTCGTCCCAGTTTTCTTTAGCCATGATTCCAGGCACAAAAACCAAAGACAGGACGGTTGCTAATATGGCGCTGAAAACAGTATTCGCTCTTATTTTGAATAAATTATAAATACCCATAACACCCAATCCAATCCATATAGAAAAAGCATAAAATGAGCCGGCATAGGCATAATCCCTTTCACGTGGCTGCAAGGGATATTGATTTAGATAAACAACAATGGCAATTCCGGTAAATACAAATAACAGTAGTACCACCATAAAATCATTTGTATGGCGCGTTAAATGGAAAAAGAATCCAACAAGCCCGAGCAACAAAGGCAACATGTAATAAGTATTCCGCGATTTATGATTTTTCATGCTATCGGGGATATTTTCCTGTGGGCCGATGAGTTTATTATCAATAAAATTAAGGCCTGTTATCCAGTTTCCGTTTAACAATTCTCCATGCCCTTGAGTATCATTTTGCCTACCGGAAAAATTCCACATAAAATACCGCCAATACATATGTCCCAGTTGATACCGGAAAAAGAATTTCAGGTTTTCGCCAAAAGTTGGAACATTCCTTATTTCTTGTTCTCCCTGATAATTGGTAATAGTTACTTTTTTCCCTTTGATATCTGCCCATTTTTTATATTCTTCGACATGACCGGGATCGGGGCTATACATTCTTGGGAAAAGTGTTGTAAACCGTTCATCATATTCGTAGACATCATTTAAACTGTAAGATTTTATGTACTTTCCGTCTTTTTGTCGATAAGTATAAGGCGTTTTGCTATCAACAACAGGGGCATTGTAATACTGGCCTTTGAATAATGGCCTGCTGCCATATTGTTCACGGTTAATATAATGTAAAAGATTGAAAATAGTTTCAGGATTATTTTCATCCATAGGAGGATTGGCTAATGAACGGATAACAATCATAGCAAAACTGGAATAACCAATTACAATGACTGTTACACCTAGAATAATAGTGTTTAATATAACTTTTTTCTTTTTTGAGGTGTAATATAACCCCCAAATAATTAAACCAAGTAATAGTACAATATAAAAAATCACTCCTGATTTAAATGGAAGGCCAAAACCATTAACAAAAAGCAGATCGAACCACGAAGCTACTTTTACCAGGCCGGGAATGATAACATACACAATACTCCCCAGTATTATCATGGAAACAATAAATGCTTTAAATATCCCGGCACGGGTTATTTTGTATTTTTTAAAATAAAATACAAAAACAATAGCGGGTATTGCTAACAAGTTTAACAAGTGTACTCCAATGGATAAGCCCATTAAATAGGCAATTAACACAAGCCATCGGTTCGAGTATTTTTCATCGGCAATATTTTCCCATTTAAGAATAGCCCAAAAAACAAAAGCGGTAAATAACGACGACATTGCATACACTTCACCTTCTACCGCCGAAAACCAAAATGTGTCTGAGAAAGTATAAGCCAATGCACCTACAGCTCCACTGCCAATAACTGCAATGGTTTGTGCTAGAGATAACTTTTCGGCAGCAGGGAACATTTTTTTAGCCAGGTGCGTAATGGTCCAAAACAGGAATAATATAGTAAATGCGCTGGCTAAACCAGACATTGCATTAACCATCATGGCTGCTTTGGTTACATCACCTCCGGCAAAAAAAGTAAAAAACCGGGATATGATCATAAATATTGGAGCTCCTGGCGGGTGTCCTACCTGTAGTTTGTATGCCGAAGCTATAAACTCTCCACAATCCCAAAAACTGGTGGTTGGCTCAATGGTTAAAAGATATACGATTGCAGCAATAAGGAAAATAATCCATCCGCTGATTCGATTGACAATTTTAAAATTACTCATCGTTTAGTTAAAATTTTTATTTAGGTTCAAATCTAATTCAATTCTGATAATTAATGGATTAAATGGTTAAATTATTGTGTGTAAAATTAAAAAAAATGGCATGGATAAAAATTTTGCTTCGAAATTACGTAATTTAGCCAAATTCTAAAATTTTTTATTTAATAAAAAAGATTTGAATCATGGCGAAAAAGAATAAAGATAATCGGAAAAATATGGTTTATTCAACCAATCCGGATTTTGAATATGAATATGAAAATGATGGAGAACAGAAAGAAACCCTTCCACCTAATCACCAAAATTTAAAAGTTTATTTGGATACTAAAGCTAAAAAACGAGGAAAACAAGCAACCCTTGTAAACGGTTTTGTGGGTACGGATGAAGACTTGAAAGATTTGGCTAAAATGTTAAAAACAAAATGTGCTGTAGGTGGTTCGGTTAAAGATGGAGAAATATTAATTCAGGGAGATTTTAGAGAAAAAGTTACACAAATATTGACTCAGGAAGGGTATAAAGCAAAGAAAATTTAGTTTTAAATCAATGAAACATCCATGCACTGAAGTTCACAAAAGGGAATGAATATAACCTGGATGTTTCACAAGGCAATTAATTAACTAAAAATATATTCGTGTGAAAAAAATTTTTTTTATTGTAACAATGATTTTATTTGCCTTATGGGCAAATGCTCAGGATACATTAAAGGTAATGCATTACAACCTGCTTTACTATGGTAAAAATATTTACGAATGCGATAATAATACCAATAATATTGACGAGAAAAACGAATCCTTAAAAGAAATTATTCAATATGTACAACCGGATATTTTTTCGGTAAATGAGTTGGATGGCGAGGGAGATTCTCCAATTGAGGATGATGCAGCTTATTTATTGGAAAATGCCTTAAATGTAGATGGTATTTCTAATTATCGACGTACTCAATTTCCAGAGATTTTTTTAGCCAATACCGTTTTTTATAATTATGAAAAGTTAACATTAAAAAGACATTACCCTTTAAGTTTTTATTATTCTGGGATGAATAAAATTTTTAATGTTTATCAGTTTTATTTTAATGCGGAGGATTTAGCCCAAACGAATGATACGGTTTTTGTTACTTGTTTAGTCGCTCATTTAAAATCAGGTTCTGATAATGATAATCAAGAGCAAAGGGATTTTGAGACAAAAGTAATCATGAATTATTTTAAAAATTCTGAAGAAACAGGAAATATTTTGCTGCTGGGCGATTTGAATTTATACTCTCCATCAGAAAAAGCATTTCAAAACTTGATAAACCCTACTTATCCTGAATATGCTTTTAACGACCCTGCTAATCAAATTGGAGAATGGAGCAAAAATGAGGAATATAAGTTTTATCATACACAGTCAACACATACTTGGGGCGACTGCTACTCTTCAGGAGGATCGGATGACCGATTTGATTTTATTTTAGCATCAAATGATATTATTAGTGGTACTAAAAATTTACAGTATATCGATCATTCATATACAACGATAGGCCAGGATGGCAGCTTTTTTGATGATGCATTAAATATTACCAACAATGCAAGTGTACCGGTTAATGTTGCACAGGCTTTATACAATATGTCCGATCATTTACCCGTTTATTTGGAACTAAAAGTTGGCCAAAATGCGACAAGCCTGAATATTTCAAATGTGTCTTTTTTGCCAGAAAATCCGGGAAGCAATCAAAATGTTTCTGTTTTTGTTGATTTAACAGATAAAACGGATACCATTCAGGAACTAAAAATTAAATATGGATATTCATCAGACAATTATAATCATCACGAGATAATGAATCTTGAAAAATATTCATATACAGGATTCATTCCTCAACA
>JASGMZ010000033.1 GCA_030156305.1 Bacteroidales bacterium
ATGATGTCTTTTTCTTAATTTTATTATCTTGTAGTCTGTTTTGAAGGGGTGGTATCATTTTAAACCGATAAGTGGTACCATTTTAGGCCGGAACTGAAAATCAATTGTTTGAAAATCAGCTGACCGACTAAATTTTTTGTTGTATCTTTACTCATGTTGTAGTTTTTGTATTTAGTAAAACAAACTTACAACATTGGGGCGAAACCTTGTGGTGGTAGCCCCACTTTTTTCTGAAATTTTTACCCGGTCAGTAGTGATTCTTTACAATTACAGTAACGACGGGTTACACCCATTTGGTCTCTTTGTTGTTTGAATTTTTTCCGACAGGTTTCTCATCGGGGTAATTTATAGCAAAATCCAGGATATTCATAGTGTCTTTTGTTTTATCGTTATAGAGACAAATATAATGAATATCAGTGAATTGAGCAAACATTTTTGAAGTTAATTTATAACTTTTTCTCGCTAATTCTTAGGAAGGACTGCGGATAAGCATTTTATTTATCTTTTTATACTGAGTTTGGATTAAGCAATATGGTTAAATCGCTGATATTAATTTTATGAGTATCTTTCATATTAAAATTGCCTGCTAAAATCTGTGCCTTTTCCTGATTGTCTCCCAAGCTTGTTACAACAGCATCTGCCAAGCTTAAATTTTCATTTCTAGTATATTCATTCACTGTGACCAAAACTCGAAGACCCGCATTTTTAGCAGCAATAACTCCATTTTCAGAATCTTCAATAACGATTACTCCATTCCGTGGCATGTTGGTTTTTTGTAAGGCAAGCTGGTATATCTCCGGATCCGGCTTTTTACGGCTGACGACATCCCCGGCCAGAAGTAGGTCAATTTTTATGCCGGACAGCAACGAATCGATGGCTGCTTTGGCAGCTTTTTCGTTTGATGTTGTGCAAATACCGACGAATATGTTCTTTTCATTTGCTTCTTTCATCAGACGTTGGATACCGGGTCTTAGCGGCAATTTGCCATTTTCAATGAGTGAAATATACCGTTGGGTTTTCAGCTGATGCAATTTTGGAATCAGATCGGTCAGTGAAGTTCCTTCGGGAAGGTATTTTTTCCCTTCTCCCTGAAAATAATGTTTCATACGTTCTTTACCACCGGCTATCTGCAGCAACTCATGGTATTTGGAGACCGTCCATTCCACAGGGATACCATATTCGGCAAAAGCCTGGTTAAACGCTACCCGGTGACCATCTTTCTCGGTATCCATGATGGTCCCGTCCATATCAAAAAATATTGCTTTTAACTGATTCATAGGATGAGAGATTATTTCGCCATTCCGTTGCTTCCGAGTAAATCGATCCAGTATTTTATTCTTTCTTTCGTAGCTTTTTTCATATGGCTGTCGATCCGTACCGGATCATATTCATCGGGATGGGTTGAAATGTATTCATAGATGCTGTCAATCAAGATGTGTTTCAGGTTGGTTGAAACATTGTATTTGGCACCTCCGTTTTTTACCAGTTCTCGGACCACCTCTTCCTTCAATCCTGTACCTCCATGAATTACCAGTGGGGTTTGTATTTCCGGATAATTAAGCTTTTTATGGATTTTGAATAACCGCTCCGTATCGATCACCGGATTCTCTGTTTTATACACTCCGTGGGCTGTTCCGATGGCCGGGCCAAACAGGTCGATGCCTGAACGTTTAACAAAATCTACGGCTATATCCGGGTTACAAAGCTGAGCTTCATCTTCAGTTACCTTAATCTGATCCTCCACTCCGGCCACCGTTCCCAATTCGCCTTCAACAGTGATATCTCCCTTTTGATGGCAGTAATCGCTAACCTCTCTGGTCAGTTTAATATTCTCTTCATAATTCAGGCGTGATCCGTCAAACATGATGTTGGTAAATCCCAGATCTGCACATTTTTTACAGAACGACACTTCCGTACAATGATCGAGATGCAGACAAACAGGTATATCGGCTGATTGGGCCAATACGCTGCATACTGCCACGATTACCTCCGGTTGAAGAAATTTTGCCGGTGTGACCGATGTCTGAATAATAACCGGGGCCTTCATTTCCGTTGCTGCTTCCAGGATGGCCTCCAATTGAACGATACTGGTAATATTGAAAGCTCCAACTGCATATTTTTCTTTGCTTGCTTTGATAAGCATTTCTTTAGCTGATACAAATGGCATCTTCTTATGTTTTTAATTGTTTGTAGTATATTTCCCCTAATTTCGCTGCACCGTGCAATGAACTTTGTTCTATGTACGTATAATGGTACTCTCCGATCCATTTTCGCATTGCTTTTTCCATATTTGGAATTTTAGCCGCTCTCCCGGTAATTTTTATTCTGTCCGTACATTGAACGACCTTTGTAATTTCAGCCAGATGTGATGCAAGGTACAAATTATTTCCTTTCAGGATAGCGATCAGAAAATCATCCCGGGTTGTAGTAACACCAATCCCGGAGAAACCAGCCTTCAGCAATTGTCTGCTGTATCGAGATCCCTGCAGGAATGGTTTATACAAGGGGCATCTTCCGTTTATCTTCTTTTCTATTACTTCAGGTATATATTCCAGATAAAATGTATCGGCTGACATTTCACTGCAGAAAACCGAATGAAACCATTCGAGTGATTTCCCGCCTGTATTGAGTACGAACAAGGTTAGCCAACGATCAGGTAAAATGTGCGACCGTATATTATAGGTCGATGAGCCTACTGGTTTATCGAGGCAAACCATCATAATATCACAGGTTCCGGAAATGTGCAAAATATCACCGGGAGTATTCACTCCGGCTGAAAATGCTGAAAGCACGGCATCATTGCCTCCACATAACACTTTGCATGAGGGGGGTAATCCCAACAGCCTGGCAACATCATCAGTGATCTCCCCTACTTCCTGAAACGACTGGTATAAATCTGGCAGTTTTTCTTCAGGCAGAGAAAGTTTTTCCAAAAATTCGGTGTTCCATGTAAGGTCATTCTTCTTTGTGTTGTATAAGCCGGTTATGGAAGTGGTAGAAGGATCGATGGCCCATTGTTTTGTAAGCTTATAGATGAGATACGTGTTGGTATGTCCGAATTTATATGTCTGTGTATACACTTCAGGGAGGTTGTCTCTGATCCAGAGCATTGAACTTAGTGAAGAACCTCCGGATACGGGCAAGTTGCCGCCTTTTTCAAGCAGGGCATCTCTTCCGAGGGTTTTTATAATATAGGCAGCCTGCTTGTGTGAACGCTGGTCCAGGAAAAGAATCGCTTTGGTCAGCGCCCTGCCCTGGCGGTCCATTGCCACAAGGCCAGGACTTGTCACTGAAAAGGAAACAAGCCTCACCTCCTTTAGTTTTTCGCCAAATAATCTGCAGCCTTTGACAATGCTTGTCCACCAGACCTCTGGATCTATTTCTGCCTTTTCATCTTCAAAGATATTTACAGGATAGGTATGTTCATAAAAGCCATCCCTGTGGAGAGATTCGCTGAAAATTCCCATCTTTAAGGAAGTGGTCCCTACATCAATTGCTAAAATCTTATTGTTATTCATGCAGGTACTCTTTAACCAAACGGCTGATTTTTTCACGTTCCCTCAGAGGCAGCTTCCGTAGAGGTCTTCTTAATTCACCTCCGGTCAGCCCTGCTGCATCCATCGCAGCTTTTACGCCTGCAACCCCATATTTTCCAGATACTTGGCTGTTTAGTTTCAACGCAACTTCCTGAAGGAATTTTGCCTGCTCTTTATTTCCATTCCTGTATTCGCTGAAAATTTTAACAGGCAGCCAAGGGATATAATTGGCAAGAGATACCACCCCTCCTGATGCATCTTTTTCAAGCATGTCGTAAAGGGTGGTCACGGTTCCGGTTAATACAGCCAGCTCGGTGCTTAGTTTTTTGTCCGTTTTACTGCTGTCTTTTATGCCGTGAATTTGTTTTAGTCCGGCGATACGATTTATAAGCTGCTCTGAAAAGTCAATCCCCGTAAACCCGGGAGCATTGTAAATAAGAATGGGAAAGGGTGAAATTTCATTCAGGTCAGCATAAAACCGGAAATAATCGTCCTCAGTTAATTTATTCCGGAAATAAAAAGGAGGCTGAACCATCAGGTAGTCGATCGGGAACCGACTGGATTTTTCAATAAATGTTCTGGTATGATACAAACTGTCGTACATCACACCAACCATCAGTGTTTTGTTTCCAGAAACAATTTTTGTGGCTGTTTCCAGAATTTTTAATTTTTCCTCTTCATTCAGGCTTTTGTATTCACTGTTTGATCCCAAAAGGAGTATTCCGCTCAAGTTGGTGCTCATGTAATACTTCAGATTACGTGTTAATCCCTCATAGTCCACTTCTTCATGTGAAGTGAAGGGAGTATTGACCGGGGCAAATATTCCGTAGAGTTTATTCATTAAAATTGGTATTATATTATACTTATTTAAACAATAATGAAATAGGGCGTTTAAGCTTCCTTGTTTCTGTATTTTTTTTAGATGGGATTCCTATTATAGTCAACATTGCTGCAAGAAAAAGACAAGTTGACATTAGCATGTAGGATGCATCAAATCCTTGTGTAATACCGTTCAGATATCCTACAAGGTAAGCTCCTCCAAATGATCCCAATGCTCCAAAACTATTAATTAGTGCAATTGCTCCAGCAGATACATTACTTGGAAAAATTTCAGTTAAAGCCGTAAAGAAATTTGGATAGGGTGTATAAATTTCAGCACCGGCAATAACAAGAAATATGAATGATAAATAAAAATTACTTGTTCCTGTCAGATATGAGGCATATAAAGCTAATGATGCAATTAACAGAGATGGCCAGATAAATATTTTTCTGTTTAGTATTTTGTCAGAAAAATAAGATGTTAAAAACATACATATGACTGCAAAGAGATAAGGAATGGCGGTTAGCCAACCGGTTTTTACCATGCTTGCGTCAGGAGTTGAATTGATTATAGTAGGTAACCACATAATAAATCCATAAGCTCCAACACTCCAAAATCCATATTGAAGACAAAGTAATATAACAGTCCTTGATTTAAAAGCTTCTGCATAATTTTTTACAGGTTTTATATACTTTTGTTCCTGCTTAAGTTTATCTTCAATAATGTTCTTTTCCGTTGTTGTTAACCATTTGGCATCTTTGGGCCTATCCTGGACAAGAAACCACCAGATAAAAGCCCAAAGTATTGCAGGTACTCCTTCAATGATGAACACTAGCCGCCACCCTAAAGATTCCATTATATAACCAGACACAATAGACATCCAAATCACAGTAATTGGATTGCCAAGTGTTAAGAAAAAATTTGCTTTTGAACGTTCCGAACTTATAAACCATCTGCTTAGTAGCACTACTAAAGAAGGCCATACAGCAGCTTCTACCACTCCGAGTATGAATCGTATACCATATAAGATCGAAACATTATGTACCAAACCTGTAGCTGTTGCCATTGCGCCCCATCCAATACATGACCAAAAAATTAATTTTTTGGCGCTTTTATTAGCAGCATAAAGAGTGCCGGGAATTTGAAAGATAAAATATCCAAGAAAAAAGATGGCTCCCAATAGGGATAATGTGGTAGAGGTAATATTAAGATCGTTCCCCATTTCTCCTGCTGCCGCAAATCCAAAATTAACTCGGTCCGCATAAGCAAAACTATAGGTTATAAAAACTAACGGAGCTAAACGATGCCAACGTTTTTTGGGAAGGGTATTATTTATTTTCATAATTACAAATCATTTATGTTAATCAATTTGCCTTGTTTGATAACGACCTTCACTTTTTTTAAACAAGTTATATCTTCAAGGGGATTCCCTTCAACAATAATTATATCAGCATATTTTCCAGATGATAATGTTCCGGTTTCATTTTCAATTCCGCATACTTTTGCTCCATTTGAAGTTACAGCCTTCAATGCTTTATAATTGGATGCACCAAGATTGACTGCATATTCTGCTTCACCAGCTAATCCGCCGTGCAATCCATCTGTTCCAAGGCCAAAAGGAATATCAGCATTTATAAAAGCAGTAATCCTTTCCGCAATTTCCTTTCTTTCATTAAAGTATTTCATTACTAGATGTTTTGGATAATGATTAACGACGTTATCATTTAAAATTGGACTAAGCGTTAAAACAGTAAGGGTATTTGATTTTGCCAGTTTTTCAATTTGAGAATCACTTATGTGATAAGCATGTTCCAGTGTGTCTACTCCAAATTCCAAAGCCCAATCTAAACCAATACCTCCAACGCAATGTGAAGCAATTCGTAAATTTGTCATATGAGCAGTATCAATTGCTGCCTTTATTTCTTCTTTTTTTAAGTAACTAGGTAAATCACTTTCGTTTCTTAATGTGCCGGTAATATATATTTTAATCAAATCTGCCCCTTCAGCCAGATTTGTTTTTATAGCATTTATTATTTCCTGAACTCCATCATATGGGTATCCAACAAAACCATGTCCTTTTACAGCTCTAATTCCTTTACCAGCTACTATTGAACGAGGACCTTCTATAATTCCATCTTTTACAGCGTCCCGTAAAGAAACGTCCAAAAAATCTTTATCACCGAGAGTTCGGCATGATGTTACACCTGATTTTATATCCTTTTTCATCAACCCTATAGCACGAATTGCCAATTCAGAAATACTATCCTTCATCCTGTCAATGTAGTTTTCTAGAGTCGCATCCATTGAATGATGGGTATGGCAATCAATCATACCAGGTAATAAGGTCAAATTGGAATAATCGTGTATTTCATCAAATGAAGATGACTTGATTTCCTCAGTCGGAATTATAGATTTGATTTTTTTATTTTCGACAACAACACTCATCTTGGGTAATAGTTGTTCACTAACTCCATCCCATAAAGACGCACCTTTTATTAAAATTCGTTTTGTCATAAATCATCTATGTTGTTTGAAGTCAGTGATTTCTCCTTCAGTTTTTCAAATCAATAGGACCTTCGTAAACTAATTTAAGCCCCCAATCTTGATTATCTGGAAAATCGGGAAGTCTAATTATTCCAATTTGATTTGACATAATTTTACCTTTACCGACGTCTGAAAATGTACCTGTGCGGGGATTAAACCACATTGCACTATATAGACTATTGAGCTTAGCACCTCGTATTTGTGATCTGGGACAATCCCTTTCAAAGTATGCAAGAAAAATCTCTTTATCCGACGTACGGGCACAATATGCCCATCCTTCATAACTAAGTATATCATAGGATTTATTTGGTGAGACTAAATCAGACAATGGTTTCAGTTCTTGAAAACGTCTTCCAACTGAAAACGCGAATGTTCGTAAATGTTTCATTTGAGCTCCTGAAGACCATTGAAATGCATCCCACATGTGAAGTGGTGCTTCTGGTTCAATATCTGCTCCCCAAATTCCTTCAGCACCGTATACATGTCCGGCAAGTGCGCCTGAAAGAAAACTTCCATACATGGATGAGCGAACAAAAGCATTATCAAGATCGGTACCTCCTTCTGCTCCATATGCATAACTAACGGAACGTGCGTCCTTGTATCCTGCATAATAAGGTTCTCCATTAACTGCAGGTTTTGGATTTTTGTTATAAAAAATATCTGTGAGATACCAATAATTATTGTGTTCACGCATATTACCGATTTGATGTAATGTAACCCAAGAAGTATCACCCCAGTTAACCAGAGTTGATGGATTGGAATTTGCTGAAAGTAAGTTATTATAAGGTAAAGCACCATATTTTTTTTCTCTTTCCTCAATAGCTCGAACGTAATCATCGGGGCTTACCGTTTGGGCAATAATATCTAAATGAACAGGACTTAATACTACATTATTTGCATGATAGCGTGAAAAGATATACTGTAAATAGCGTGTATAGGAATCAGGCCAATCATAATATTTATGCCAAGCCATGCTAGCATCACGTCTTGAAGCTTCTATAAAGGGAATAAATCCATTTTCATTAAGGTAATCAATTTTTCTATCTAAATATTTAAAATATTCAGGATTAATTTTATCCATGTCAGGAAAATAATCTTCAAAACCAGGTACTTTCCCTGGAAAGTAGAATGGCCTACCGCCTTCATTGTCCATGTTTTTGGCGCTTCCAGTACCGAATTCAAGCCAGGCAGAACGAATGGTTGTATGTGCAGAATCATCCATGCTAACATACCAGGGTTTATCATCTGTTTTCCAATTTGGAAATGCAGCAATCACATTTACCCAATTATATCCTTGTTCTTTTCTATACCGCACATAATCCTTAAATCCTGCTTCTGGTCCAATAGGGCGTTCTTTATTATCGTTATACCAATGAAAACGATCAGTTCCCAATGAATACCAAGTATCTCCTATTATAAAAAATGGAGTCCCATCTGGATATTCAAGCGCATGCTTGTTATCGGTGGACCGTATAAAACCACGCCGCAATGGATTTTCTTCCTTTTCAGCTTCGGTCCACTCTATGGCAGAAAAGGAACCTGACTTGCCACTTAATCCAGCATCTTCAGGGTCTGATCCACTTTTCCATTTCCAAGTTCCGGGGTGAGTAGCTACAAGTCTTATGCGATATGTTTTTTCTCCATCCCAAAAACCATAAATTCGTTTATTAAAATCAGGCCCTGACAAGTCAATCCATACGGTAACATCCGTATATGGATTATCGTAATTGTTTTCAGCAATAAACGTAAGTTGTTGCTTTTCCCAGACATGTATTTGGTTTTGTGTTTGCTCCTTGCAACTAACAATAAGAATAAATAAGATAAAAAATAATACATTAGATTTCATATGATAAAAATTTACGGAATAAAACGGTTAATTTGATTTCAACTGGTATTTTCTAATCCTTGATATAGAAAATAGATATATGTTATCGGTTCATTTATTTATTGCCGGTAAATGATTCCACCACCTCAATAAGATCAGCTCCTTCCCTATTTTGCATTCCCTTTTCTTCAGCAATTTTAAAATATGTAGCTGTAGCTTTGGCAATCAATGCATGCATTTTCACTTCATCCACGGTATTTGAAACAATGGAAACATCCTTACACATTTGTCCCAGACTTCCCGGCGAAGGTTTATGAAATAAAACACTTTCAAATAGAAGCCTGAAGTAATCACTACCTGCAATTCCACGTGCTGCTATATCACAAACTATCGAAGGATCGAGGTTAAGTTTTCGTGCCAGTGTAATTACTTCCATTGTTGCTGCATGTGTAGCACCCACCAATAATTGGTTGCAGTGTTTTACAGCCTGACCTAGTCCGGGTTCATTTCCAACGTGCACAACATTTCCTATTACATTTAAAATCGGTTCCACCTTGTCAATCAAATCAGGAGTTGCCGCAGCAATTAGCGTAAGTCTTCCTTTGGGTACTCTGTCAGGACCCCCTGTGAACGGACAATCAACGAATCCGATGTTTTGTCTAGCACAATCATAAGCTACAGATTTCAGATTAATACGATTAATCGTACTCATACAAATAATAACCGAGCCGGGATTTATGCCTTCTAGGATCCCTTTTTCACCTGATATAACTTCTTTTACCTGTTGGTCATTAAGCACCAATATAATGATTGTTTTGCAATTGTTGGCAACTTCAGCAGGACTAGGTTGATAGCACCCCCCCATGTTTTCAAAATTCTTGATCACCTCCGGACGTCTGGCATATCCATAAACCTGGTACCCATTTTTTATAAACTTTTTTGCAACAGGTAATCCTATACGTCCCAGCCCAATAATTCCAATAGTATTAGTCATTTTATCCTTTTTCTTCTGATAATTCTTTTAATATTTCTACAGCGCGGGTTGTATTCACTATACCGCAAACACAACATTTGAAAAGGTTTTCAGCTGCTTTTTCAGGTGTCCATTTTCCGGTTTTTATTTTTTTAACCGCATATTCTATAAAGCTCACTGATACCATACCATGTCCACACATCGTATTCAATTCTAATATGCCTCTTTTCTCAGGTAATTTGTCTGTTCGTCCCCATATTCCAAGGGATTGATTTACTGTATGCATATTAAGTCCAGCTTTCCTACAACATTCTCGGGTTTGTTCAAACAGACCAGAAACCACCAATGATAATCCAAGGTCTGCTTCTTTTATCGCTTTAAGAGCATTTATCGCTTTTATTTCATTATCAAATACTGCTTCCACGACAGCACGATCTTCAATGTTATTTAGCATATTTTCAAGGCTGCCTTGTACATACTCATTACCTTTTCTTGTATCACCTATTTTTATCGCTCCTAAATCACGGCATATTTCAAGAAATTTTCTGAGTTTTGGAGCAGAGCCAACATGGTTAATATTATTAGATGGCATGTAAGTAAAAACAATATCATGTCGTAAACTTTCAGAATTGCCTAGTCTATGTAATGTATGAGTCATACTAATTCTCCTTTTTCTTTAAATAACGGTCGCCCAAGTCCAACATTTGTTTTCCCATTTGGAGCGTAGTTTATTCCAAATTCGTCAAGAATATGATTTAGAGGAAACATTTCATCGGAATCTAATTTTGATATAAATCCCAAACTGAATACTGTATCAATCTGTTTTGAAACATCTTTCAGGATCTTAATAATTCCTGATATCCGGTTAATTGGAACAGTGAATTCTATAATTGTTGAAAGCACTTTTTCACCTAACAGTTCATTTTGAAATTTTCCTGATGTTTGATCCGACATTAATGTAGTCAAAGGGTTGCATGGTTCAAAAACAACACCGTAGGCTGCTACAGCTTTAGTAACCTTTTCTACGTCAGACATATAAGCACCCAAAATTGGACGTCCCATTTCAATTCCTACCCCTACATAACCATTCCTGAAACGACCTGTAACATCATTTGTTTTCATTTCCTCTGTACCACGACCTGCGATACCTGATTCTTCCGTAATTGTTAGGGGATCACTCATAATACTTCGAATAGTTCTTGGCCAGACTAATTCTTGTTGATAGATTGCATCAACCGGGCAATTTGCCTGTCGAAGGCAACTACCACATTCAACACATTCAGTTAGGTCTATCTTCGATACTTTTTCGCTTGCATCTGTGTAAATTGCACCTACTGGGCAATATGGATTGCATTTTTCACAACCGATACACAACTCAGAATTAATTAACATATTTAAATCTTAATCAATTAGATAAAATAAACTGGAATATTTTCAAATCCTGTTGCTATGCTCAAATTAGTAAATAATCAAATAAAATAATTGTACCTTTCATTAGAGTAAAATTCTCCTGAATTACTCTTAAATTTGACTTATTTAATAAAAGAACACAGCAACAGAACATAAATTAATCACTTATTTGGATCCTCAGGAAGACCAAGTCGTTTGAAAAACTCAGCTGGAGTCTCTTTGATTTCTACTGTAGGATTTGATTCCATACCTAAACTTTCAAAATATGCTCGCCGACCTCTCATATCATCAATTAATTCCATATAAGCTATTTGTCCTACTCGAACAGCAACTTTTCGAGGGACTACAACAACTCCATCAGAATCTGCAACCACAACATCGCCAGGATAAACAAGAACACCTCCAACAACTACTGGTATCTGAACATCTATCAATTCATTTCTACCAATTCTTTCTCCCCTTCCTCTCTCAAAATAATCCATATAAACTGGATTTTTTTGTAAAATGATTTCGTCAATGTCTCTGACACCACCAGCAGTAACTAATCCAACCGCACCTTTTTCTTGCCAATCTAATATATTTTTTGAACCTGTAGTGCCGGCATCGTTATCATCTTTGTTGTCAATAACTACGACAGAACCATGCTTAATGTGTTTACTAAAGGGTTCGCCAGAAAGTTGACTATACCACATACCACGCCACTTCCTATAAACTTGGTAATTTTCTGGATTTGTAAGATCTGCACCAGGATGCTTTGGTCTGTTTGTAGGACCATATTTTGCAGTAACGGCAATACCAGAAAATCTGTGACTCATGTCTTTTACGTCTTTCCACAAAGGTGCTATTTTGGTATCCATAACGCCAACATCCATATAGCCACATGTAACCATACCATCCACAACATCTGATACTCTTGCTCCTCTATATAGTTCCAATAATACTTCATCAGAAACATCAGCCTGTCCATAAGATAAATTGAAATTCATCAATGTTATTATCATTGATAATAATACTACTTTTTTCATAATTTTTAATTTTTAGAATTTGTGTAAATAAATGAACATCTATGTAAATGAGTACATATAATACACCAATTTATAAAAATAATAAGCTGATTTATTCTAATACAGTTATTGTAATTAAACTGTCAAGTTTTATTGATGGGTCAATAAATTCAGCCTGTAATCGAATATCATAGTTCCCAGCTTTAAAAAAAGTTGCATGTACTATTCGTTCTGTGGATGTCAATTCACTTGAGCCTTTTATTTCGCAACCCCCCCCACTAGGGAAAGTCCAAAGTCTACTGGTCTCACCTCTAGATCCGTCTCCAAGAGAAACATCCTCATTAACATGTATAGTTAGTGGAGACCACGTAATAAAAATATCTGAGAATTCGTTCATTTCTATTTCATCCGGAGAGCAAGAAAACAGAAAGACCAAGATTAGCAAAAGAGATGTTTTATAAATTTTATTTTTCATTTTAATTAATTTTTTAAATTAAAAATTCAATTGATACTTAATTGTTCATTTGTTAAAAGTTCTTGATGAGGAATCGGGAAGAAATTATCTTCTTGAGGATCGTAGTTTTGATAAGCTTTTGTAAATTGTACCCTAATTTCGGCATCCGGGTCTTCCAGATCTTCGGGTGTTGCTTCGCGCAGCCAATCAGGGAATGCTCTGTATTTAATTTGTGATAACTCACCTAAAACTTCCTTGACAATTCCCCAACGTCTTAAATCATTCCAGCGAATCATATGACCTTCCACAAACAACTCAAGAGGCCTTTCCACCCGCATAATATGTGTAAGTAACTTATCTACATCATATTCTTCTTTATTTAGTTTTAAAACTCCGGAACGTTCTCTTACCATATTAATGTATTTAATGGCCTCCTCAACATTTCCGGATGTTTTCAAAACTGTTTCTGCATACATTAAATATACATCTGCAAGACGAATTACTCGTTCATTGATTCCAGATCTTCCATCCGAACGTTCCTCTGGCCAGGTCCAGTTCTGAAATTTCTTAATGTGTGCTTCCTGCTCCACAATAAAAGGAAAATCGAGCGTAGGCCTCTGATAAAAAATCTGTCCATCCCCTTTGAAACAAATAGTGGCTAATGCACGAATTGAGTATACCTGGCCTTTGTTTCTTGGATCAGAAGGATCTAATGGGTCTTTTTTACATAATTCAATGAAATTGTAAGCTGGTTCAATACTTCGGCCACCGCCGGCCTCTTGCGGTGCAATGCTGGCAGCCCTGCTTGTAGATTGTGGCGGATTCGTAGCAATGGTGAAATTTATTTCAAAAATAGATTCTGAATTATGTTCATGTTCCAAATCAAAATTCCAGCTTATCTCTGGCGTCAGGGAATATAAATCGCTGTCAATTATTTTTTTGAATTCATTGCGGGCTTCATCAAATCTTTCTTCATAAAGATACACTTTCCCCAGTTTTGCTGTGGCTGCACCCCACGTTGCACGTCCCAGTTCTGAAGTGGGCCTCTTCTCTGGAAGATTTTTCTGAGCAAATAATAAATCCTCTATAATCAACTCATATACCTCCTCTCTTGAAGAAAGAGGTTTATAAAATTCTTCCGTATTGATTGGAATCGATTTATGAAGAATTATACTACCATTATTATAATTCGTTGCCAGCCAGAAATAAAAAACTCCTCGTAAAAAACGGGCTTCTGCTTCAATATTTGTTTTAAATGATTCCGGAAAATCAGCTTCCTGAAGATTTTCTAAAACCTGATTTGCGCGAAAAATTCCAGTATATAGTTGATACCATTTATCTGTTACATAGCTATTTACATCTGATACATAGTGATTGTGTAATTCAAGTTGGGAGGATCCCCACGGGTTGGGTGTGACAATATCTGATAAAACATGGCCATCCGTTGCGGTTCCGCCTCCCATAACATAATTCGCTTGTAAATCCTGGTAAGTTGCCATTAGGCCTTTCGTAAAATCATCTTCACTCTTCCAGAAAGAATTATCCGTGATTGAATTAGGATTTTGCTCATCAAGAAATTCATCACATGAATGGAATGAAAACCCTACAAATAGAATAATTATAAAAAACTTATATATTTTCATAACTTCAAATTTTTAAAATTCTAATTGAAAACCAAATCGATACTGTGAGGTTACGGGAATATTTCCACTATCAACCCCTTTGGAAAGCAATCCGTCACCTCCTACTTCCGGATCATTGCCGGAATAATTTGTAAAAGTCAGTGGATTTTCCACACTTACATAAAAACGGCATTTGTTAATTGCTATTTTATTGATCAATCTTTCAGGTATGCTGTAGCCAAGCTGAATATTTCTGATCCGGAAAAAACTTCCATCTTCAAGATAATAATCTGTCATTGTTCTATAATTGTCATGGGATAGATTGCCCTTTGGTGTAGGAATTGTAGAGGTGGGGTTTGCCGGTGACCATGAATTTAAACAATCCAAATGACGTTTATGTGAATAAGCATACCTTTTTATATCATTATAAATTTTATTACCATACATTCCATGCGTTTGAATCCAGAGATCAAAATTCTTATAACTACTATTGAGTGTTAAACCTGCTTCCCAATCAGGACTACCACTTCCCATTTCTACTCTGTCGTCATCGTTTATTTTACCATCATTATTAACATCTATATATTCTATGTCACCAATTTGTCCGAGCGGTATAATTTTTTTATATTCAGCTTCTTCCTCTGGTGTAGAAACCAACCCGTCATGGGGAATTAAAAAGAATGTCCCTACAGGATACCCCTCCCTTATAACTGTTGTTCCACCCCCACCCCAGATCGTACTTGAAGTTAAGTTTGTTTGAGTCACCTTATTCACATTTTTCATAAAAATTCCGGTCAGGGTAAAATTAAAATCATTGATATTCCATCGGTAGGTGCTGCTTAATTCAATTCCTTTATTCGTCATGTTTCCGATATTCATTATGACATTCCCACTGGAACCGGCGCCAACAGAAGGTGGGAGTGTAACCGGGAATAACATATCATCTTTGCGGTCGTGGTAAACATCCCCGGTAAAGGTAAGTTCACCGTCAAAAAAAGTTAGGTCCAGACCGATATTTTGGCTTATACTTGTCTCCCATTTTATATTTTTATTCGCAAAATCAGTTTGAGTTGCTCCAAGCGCAACCGACTGGTCGGATGTTCCTAAGGAATAATCCACTCCAGGTTCAATTAAGGCAGCAAACAAATAATCTGAAATAAACTGATTCCCTGCTGTACCATAACTCGCTCTGATTTTAACAAAAGGTAATGTGGTGCTTAGCGCCGAGTTACTGTAAAAAGATTCTTCGCTAATAACCCAACCAGCAGATATAGAAGGAAAGACACCATATTTGTTTTCTTCACCAAACTTGGATGAACCGTCTCTTCTAGTACTAACACTAGCTAAATACTTATTTGCATAATTATATTGGAATCGCCCTAGTAAACCTGTTAATGAGGTTACATATTTTGTTCCTGCGACATCACGATCGGTAGAACCACCACTTAAAACCTGTATGTCGTTACTTAAAAAGGTTCGTATTTCAGCCTGATAGGATTCTCTTACGGATTGTTCCATAGAATAAGCGACCACTGCTGAAATATTATGCAAGTTAAATGATTTTTCATATGAGGCCATAAATTCAGTAATCCAGTTTTGCCTGTAATTCTGTCTATTTGTAAGTTCAGCATTGGGCCGGCTTGATGAAACCCTTATTCCTGTTTTTTGATCATATAATTCAAATGCTGGTTCATACAACTTAAAATAAGATTGATCTAATGAACCTCCTAAATTTGCTCTTAAAGAAAAACCATCAAACACTTCATAATTTAACTCCATATTAATGGAAGAATTATTTCCTTTCTGAGATCTGTCTTCTTTAAGACGTCTTGCAATATTACTGACTGCTGCGGCATTTGAACCGGGTGCTGGAATTCGGTAAGCATCAGCATCTATAGGAGCTTTAAACGGACGAAGTCTGATCGCGTCGAGGGGTAAGTTTGTATTATGAAGTTGTCTGAAGTCATAATTCAGGTACATACCAACATTGGCGTTAAATTTACCCTTTGTGTATCTTACATTGCCACGATTTGACAAGCGTTGGTATTTCGAATTTACCCACAGACCATCCTGGTTAAAGTAAGAGGAAACCAAACTGTATTGCAAATCTTCCTTTCCACCGGATAACTGAATCGTGTAATTCTGAATAGGGGCGTTATCTTTCTGAAAATGAGCCATCCAATCTGTATTATAATAGAGACCTCTTGGATTATCATCCAGAGCCGTCCAACCGAAGTATCCAGGTGCCTCTGCAAGATACCTTATTCTGTTAACATACAACCAATCAAGGGTATTGTTTATAAGAGGTATATTGCGTTTTATATTGGTAAAACCATAATACCCGTCAACATTTACCCGCATTTCACCTGCTTTCCCTTTTTTTGTTGTGATTAAGATGACACCATTGGAAGCTCTTGTTCCATAAATTGAGGCAGATGCAGCATCTTTCAATACATTAATGGATTCAATCTCATTGCTTCCAAAATTAGGAAAAACATCATAGGGAATGCCGTCAACGACGATCAGGGGTTGTATCGCATCCGCAGAAAAGGAACCTACTCCCCTGATTTGAATCTTGGCGATTTCTCCCGGTGCCCCAGAGGGGGACAATACACTTAAACCCGCAATCTGCCCCTGTAATGATTGTGTAAAACTGGAAGCAGCTATTTTTTCTAAGGATTCAG
This sequence comes from Bacteroidales bacterium, assembly GCA_030156305.1. Lineage (GTDB taxonomy): Bacteria > Bacteroidota > Bacteroidia > Bacteroidales > UBA12077 > UBA12077. Next base: position 16,873 of record JASGMZ010000033.1, read on the forward strand.
AGTTTACCTGGCTTACAGCTCCAGTTAGTTCTCTTACTTTTTGTGAACCATATCCTATAGCAACCACTTCTTCCAATCCAATCGTCTCTTCCTCCATCGTTACATCAATATTTGTCTGGTTTCCAACAACCACCTCCTGTACTCGCATTCCCACAAAAGAAAACACCAGCGTGGCATTATCCGGAATATTGGTAAGGGTGTATTCCCCATCTGCATTAGTAACCATTCCTTGTGTTGTGCCTTTTACTACAACAGTGACACCAGGTAGAGGCTCACCGGCTGCATCAACAATGGTCCCGGTAATGGTTTTTTTCTGCTGTTGTAAAGCATTGGCAACCGCGGTTATTTGACTGTACATCTCTTTGGGAGAAAGGATTATTTGCGATCCTTTCACTTCATAGTTGACATTCTCCGAATTAAACAGCTTCTCTAACACGGCGGAAATAGGGGCATTCCTTACCCGTACA
>JASGMZ010000034.1 GCA_030156305.1 Bacteroidales bacterium
ATAAAAGCTCAGATTATGCCCGCTCACAGTATAACTGATCCAGTACTATCAATTAATGATATTAACAGATCAATAAATAAATTTTTAAACTTTGCGACTCCGTCTTAACGGTGAGCAATTATTTTGTATGTTCACACTGATTAGTTACCTTTATTTAAATTCAATTGTGTATATTTATCTAATAATCCATAAAATATCATACCATGAATAGAATATTTTATTTTATAATTGCCGCTACAATGCTTTTAAGCGCATGTTCCGATACTGAAAAAGTTGATTTAATTGTTACCCATGCAAAAATTTATACGGTGGATAAGGAATTTTCCGTAGTCGAAAGTTTTGCCGTAAAAGACGGCAAATTTGTTGCTGTAGGTACAAAAGATGAAATTTTATCCAACCTTACGGCAACAAAAATGCTGGAATTGGATGGCAAGTTTATATATCCCGGTTTTATTGATGCACACAGCCATTTTACAGGGTATTGTTTAACGCTTTTACAGGCTGATTTACGCGGAACACAATCGTTTGACGAAATATTGGATATCATTACTCAACATGATAAAAAATACGATGCTGAGTGGGTTTTAGGACGAAGTTGGGACCAAAATAACTGGGAAGTGAAGAATTTTCCCGTAAATGATAAATTAAATGAGTTGTTTCCTGATAAACCTGTTTATCTCCGACGTGTTGACGGGCATGCTGCCATTGCTAATGCAAAAGCACTTGAAATGGCAGGTATTACTGCCGAAACGCAGGTTGATGGCGGTAAGGTATTAGTGAAAGATGGAAAACCAACCGGCGTGTTAATCGATAATGCCATGTCCTTAGTAAGCCGGTTAATTCCTGACGTGGATAAAAACCAGGCTGTAAAAGCAATAGCACAGGGCGAACAGAATTGTTTTGCTGTTGGGTTAACCTCAGTTTGCGATGCCGGGCTTTATAAAAATCAGGTTTTACTCATTGACTCACTGCAAAAAGCAGGTGACATGAAGTTGCGGTTATATGCCATGTTAGAGCCTACTGACCAAAACATTAATCACTTTGTAAAAAACGGCAGGTATAAAACCGAGTACCTGAATGTGCGTTCTATTAAATTGTATGCCGACGGAGCGTTAGGGTCAAGGGGGGCTGCTTTATTAGAACCTTATGCCGATGAGCCAGGAAATTATGGTTTAATTGTAGAACCATTTGAATTTTATCATACAATGTGTAAGCTGGCCTACGATAACAATTATCAGGTTTGTACCCACGCTATTGGTGACTCGGCAAACAGGGTAATGCTTAATATTTATGCACAATATCTAAAAAGAAAAAACGGCCGTCGCTGGAGAATTGAGCATGCTCAAATTATTCATCCCGATGAATTGCATAAATTTAGGAAATATAGTATTGTTCCATCCATTCAATCAACGCATTGTACCTCGGATATGTACTGGGCTGACGAACGGCTGGGAGAGGAGCGGATAAAAAATGCCTATATCTATAAACAGTTAATGGAACAAAACGGATGGTTGCCTAATGGAACAGACTTCCCGGTGGAAAAAATCGACCCGCTGTTAACTTTTTATGCCAGTGTGGCCCGAAAAGATTTAGATGGCTATCCCGAAGACGGATTTCAAACCGAAAATGCATTATCGCGCGAAGAAACCCTAAAATCGATGACAATTTGGGCCGCCAAAGCAGCCTTTGAAGAAAACGAAAAAGGAAGCATAGAGCCAGGCAAAATGGCTGATTTTGTCGTATTAGAAAAAGATATTATGAAAATCCCTGAAAACGAGTTACCCAAAGCGAATGTTCAATACACTTTTATTGACGGGGAGATGGTATATAAGGATTAATTTTTGAGACATTTTTTAGAAGAAGCATGAATTTTAATCCAAACTATCCTCTTAAGTAAGGGATAAGAATTATTTTTGCCCCCTGAAAATGCAAAAAATCCAGAACAATTTGCTCTGGATTTTTAACTATTGTTTTTTGTATTTAAAATACACCCAAAGATAAATAAACTCCATAAGATGAATAATCATAACTTGGATTATCACTGGGGTTAATAAATAAATCGTTAATATCAAAACTTGATTTTATTCCAAAATCAAAAAATATGTTCTTATCAAAATGGAATCTTAAACCAATATTCATGATTATTCCTGATTTATAATAACTTCCAAAGCCATAAGATTTTTTAAAATTTTCAGGAACCATTGACTGGTCTTTAAAATAATATTTTTGAGATGCAAGAATATCAAAATAAGGGCCTATTCCTGTATAAAATCCAATGTTTTTATCATTGGAGTTTGAACTTAGATAATTCAATATTACAGGAAATCTAACAAAATATTCACTAACTCTGACATCAGCATTAGTAAGATAAGCATCACCATATCTCACATTAAATCCACCCCCTGTTTTTATTTCCAATCTCTGCTTTAACGGGAATCTTACATCTAAAGTAAAATCCGCCCCTGTATTGGCGTTTAATTTTTCGTAAGAGTCCATATTTGTACTATTATTCAAAAACTGGGTAGCAACGAGATCAACAGTACAACCGCTTGATATTTTTCTTTTTTCTGTGTCTTCTTGCGAAAAAACAAAAAGATGAATTCCAATAAATAAGATTAAAAATAATATCTTTTTCATCGTTTTTTATTTTTTATTTATTAATGTGTAGTTGTTTAACCTGAAATATCAAACATTTACTCCATTAATTAAAGTAAATTATTATTAAATTACTCAGTAGCTTCTGCTGCTAAGGCAGAAGCAATAACAGCTCCAACACCTCCACCGAAAATTCCGCCAGTTGTACCACCAATTACAAATCCAAAAGCATCAGTAATAACAACCATTAAACCACGTCCTTTACTTGATGTATCAATAACACCTTCTGAAGTCCAATATGCACAACTATATCTTGCTACTGCACATGCACTTAAAATGATTTCTTTTTCTAATTCACTTAAAGAATCATCAGTTAAAAATTCATTTTCTAATAATATTACTTTATTTTGTATTTCATTTAATGTAAAACATTGTAATATAGATTCTCTTAATTTAATAGAACACTTTTTTAGATTTTCGGTTATTAATCCCTCTTTAACATATTGATCTAAACTTTCATCACTAATAAAACTATTTTTACTTAGTATTTTTTCAAAAGGGATTTTTTTTAAAAAACCATTTGGAATTTCCATATTCATTGTTTTAGCTAAATCATAACCAATCTCACAAATAACTTCTTTATCAAAACCAGACTTGAAATTATATTTTTCCATTTTTTCATTAATTATATCGCAACCATAATTATGCAATATTCCTGCAGCTTCAAAACTGTTATTAGGATTATTAATAATTGCCTCCAGGGTATACTCATCTTCAATACCTAATTCTTTAACTTTAAGATCAAGTTCTGATAATGTTTCTTTATCAGATTTTATTGATTCTTTTTCGCATCCAATTGAAAATAAAAAAATAGACATTAAAATAATAACTGTTTTTTTCATGGTTTTAAAATTTTAAAGGTTAATAATTAATTTGGTTAAATTTTCTCACTTAAAAGTAAAAAAATATATTGAAAACAAAAAAATCTATCTCAAATAAATAAATTAATCCTTAAATCCGCAAAAAAGTTATTAACAATAGCAGCCAAAATATTGTGCATAAATATTTTACACAATGTTTGGCTGCTGAAACATCCATGCACTGAAGTTCACAAAAGGGAATGAATATAACATGGATGTTCCACAAGGCCAATTAATGAATTAAAATATATTCTTGTGGTATAAAATTTTTAATGATAAAACCACGCCAGCGGTTAAAAACCCTGGCGGTGGTTTGTAAAAAAAATAACCACGCCAGCACTTGAAAACCGGAAGGATTACCGGCATCATTGCTAGTTTTGACGTTAGATTATTTTTAAACCAACGGGTAAACCACTTGGTTATCGTTTAATGTATATTCAAATTCAAATACCCTATTATCTTCCCTTATGCCCTTATTCCCTTATTCCCTTATTCCTCTATACCTTACTTACTCTCCGGTTAATCCATTTAAAAATTTCCATTACTAAAATTATAGGAATAGCAAAAACAAGTATTTCTGCCCATTCTACAATGGTTATCGGTTCAGTACGTAAAATGTTCTGCATGAACGGGATTTGCATGCTGGCAATATGAATCAACTGTGCAGTTAGAATTCCAAAAACAAGAAATAGATTTCGTTTTAGTGGGACTTTAAAGACAGAAGTGATTTCAGAACGTGCATTGAAAGCATGGAAGTTTTGCATAAACACCATCAGTAGCAGCACCATATTACGGGCATGAATTTCATTCATTTGCAGGGAGTTAATTAGCCAGTACCAAACGCCAAAAATAATTCCACCTATGGTAAGTCCGGCAATAATGGTTTGTTTAATCATTAAAGGATTAAAAATCTTCTCATCGGGATTTCGTGGTTTTCGTTTCATGGCCAGTGGTTCGCCACCTTCGAAAGCGAGAGCTACATCCTGAATACCGTTGGTAACCAGGTTAAGCCATAACAGCTGAACAGCAAGCAAAGGCAGGGGAAGCCCTGCAAAAATGGAGGCAATAAAAAGGATGACCTCAGCTGCTCCGGTAGAGATAAGCAGGTAAATTACTTTACGTACATTATCGTAAGCAAAACGTCCTTCTTCAACACCGGCAACAATGGATGAGAAGTTATCATCAATCACAATCATTTGTCCTACTTCTTTGGCCACATCGGTTCCTGAACCCATAGCCACGCCAATATTGGCACGTTTAAGTGCCGGTGCATCATTTACACCGTCGCCGGTTACGGCAACAAACTCTCCGTTACGAATAAGCACATCCACAATATCCATTTTTTGCGACGGAGAGATACGTGCAAAAACTTTACCCGAAAGGACTAATTTTTTAAATGCCGGGCAATCTGCCGGACAGGCATCTTCGAGCATTTGGCCGGTTATTACCTGTTCATCCTCTTCCATGATTCCCAGTTCGCGCGCAATGGTTCCGGCGGTAGATGGATGGTCGCCCGTAATCATCATTACTTTTATTCCTGCTTTTTTACATTTATCAACCGAATCTTTTGCCTCGGGCCTTAAGGGGTCAATAAAACTAATGAGTCCGTAAAAGGTGAGTTCAGGAATATCTTCATTTTCGTATTCATCCTGTTTGTTAAAATCAGAATACTCGCCACTGGCAAAGGCTAAAACACGGTATCCTTTTTCAGCAAGCGCTTCGGCCTGTTGTAAAATTAGTTCTTTATTTAGGTTAACGGATTGATCTCCATCGGCCATGACATGGCAAAAATCCAGAATCGTTTCTGTCGCTCCCTTAACACTAACTAAAGTTGTACCCTCTTTTTCATAAAATGCAGCTGAAAATTTTCTCTCTGATTCGTACGGTATTTTATCTTTAAGCTTATACTCTGCCCGAATATCCTTAGGATTTGCTCCTAATTTATAGCTCATTCCTAACAGGGCAATATCCATGGCATCGCCATAATGTTCCCATCTACCGTCTTCTTTGCTTAATGTCGCTTCATTAGCCAAAACAGCTATTTGGGTTAAGAGGTCAATAGGGATGTTTTGCCCATAATTAATGGCCTGTTTTTGTTCTCCTTCTATAGAAACTTCTCCGTTGCCATTATATCCTTCGCCTGAAATGTTAAATGTTGAACCATTGGGCAGTGTAATTTTTTTAGCCGTTTGCTGATTTACAGTCAACGTTCCTGTTTTGTCGCTGGCAATAATGGTACAGCTTCCCAGGCTTTCAACAGCAGTGAGTTTGCGTACAATCACATTGCGTTTGGCCATCCGTTTGGTGGCAATGGAGAGTGCAACCGTAAGCGCTACGGGCAATCCTTCCGGAATGGCAGAAACAGCTAATGCTACCACAAAGAAAAAGATAGCAGATAGATCCATCCCGTTTATCCGCAAAATAATGGACAGGAAAACACTCAATGCAACCACCGCATAACTGATTTGGCGGGTAAACTTTTCCATTCGCAATACCAGTGGTGGTTTTGCAGATTCAGATTCAGTAACATCCTGGGCAATCTGGCCAACCTGTGTATAAACTCCCGTAGATACCACAATACCCATAGCTCGTCCCGACATCACGGTTGCTCCGGCGTAAGCCATATTGGTTCGTTCACTCACACGGGTGTCCTTTTTTAGGGTGCCTGTACTTTTTTTGGCGGCTGTTGATTCGCCGGTAAGAAAACTTTCATCCACAGCCAGGTTCGAAGATTCTATCAAACGCATATCAGCCGGAACTTTAAGTCCCGACTCCAATAAAACAATATCGCCCGGAACAAGGTTTTTCGAATCCACATTCTGTTCTTTATGGTTTCGTTTCACCCGGGCACTTATTTTTAGAAGTTTTTGCAGACTTTGTGCACTTTTTTCCGCATTATATTCCTGGTAAGCGCCTAATCCGCTGTTAATCAATATTACCAGAAAAATAAAAGCAGCATCCTTAGCTTCGCCTATAGCAATGGAAGCAACTGCTGCGGCTAACAGAATAAATATTAGCGGATTAATAAGCTGGTGCAAAATGATTTGTAACAAGGTTACCGGTTTTGCCGGAGGCAATGTGTTTTCGCCATAAAAGTTGAGTCGTTCATTTACCTCGTCTGTTTCCAAACCTTCCTTTGAGGAATCCAGCTTTTTGTAAACTTCATCAAGTTCAAACGCGTACCATTTTTCTTGTTGTATACTCGATTCCGTATGCTGTCCGTGGGTGATTGTTTCTTTTTTCATGGCTGTAGAAGAAATTATGGATTAAAAAATCTGTTTCTTATTATTATGTAATATTACTTTATCTAACACAATTTTTCCAATAAAATAAGAGTAAAAGGACAAGTATTTTCTTCATTTTGTTTAGGTAATAATGGTTTTTTAGCTGTTATCCAGTAATTTATTTAATTTTTCTTTTATTATAGTATCTGATGAAGGCCTGGGCGCATCATCATCAATAATATTTCCTGATTTATCTATTAATAAATAGTGAGGAATCCCTGTAAAGGTGTTTAATTTTCCTTTTAATAGATTCGAATGTTCTTTGTTAAAAAAATAATTTTCACCTTGCAGATTTAACTCTTTGACCGCTTGTTCCCAGTCTTTTTTATTAGAGGAAATACAGATGTTTACAAATGCAACAGGCTTGTTTTTATACGTGTTGTGTAAATTTATTAAATGTGGAATTTCAGCTTTACAAGGGCCACACCAGGTAGCCCAGATATCGATATAGATTATTGAATCTTTAAACTTTTCTCCCAATTTACTAAAGAAATCATCTGAAAACTTCACATCTGACTTCATTCTGTAAGAATCCAATGTTGATATAGTTAGCGTTTTGTCAGATTCTAACTGCTGCTTTCTTTGGTTAAGCAGGTTTCTTAGTTCTTTATTATCAATGTATTGTGGTAATTCATCATATAGTTGTATAAAATCTTGAAGAGATTCAATAGCTACATTGTTTAGTATCTGGTAACACATCAAATCCCGGCTGATACCTGGCTCTTCATTTTTTACAATATTTTGAAGTACTATACGGTTTGCATCTGCTAATTGATTATCTTTTATACGGTTAATAACCATGCTATCCTGTTGGAAATATTTATTTGAATAATGTTTTAAATGGTAATGATACCATAATGTAATGATAGCATCATCATCATTGACCGGAAACAATTTTTTGTCAAATAGCTCATTGTCAATATTTACTCCATTATCTTTGTAATAATATTTTACATCTATGAGGTAATTGGCATACTCATAAGTAATGGTTTTACTTGCCCATTGTATAAACTCATCGGAAGGATTATATTCCTTGATAAATTCTGTCAAAAGTGAATCTTCTTTATTGATTCGATGGCTTAATTGATTTAAAAATTCGTTAACCGATAGATTGCTGTAATCTAATGAAAAAGTGTTTAATAACTTCCTGTAATAGTAGTAGTTATGAATATTTTTTGAAGTAGAACTTTTGGTCCCGGAAATTTCAAAATCAGGATTCGTTGTTGAATGATATTCCCGGGCATTCAGGGTTACAAAAACACTGTCTTGTGGTTTCAGAAACAATCTGGTAAAACCATTTTCATAGCGCAACATAACATCCTGGGGGAACATCGTTTGATATTCGAACCTAAAATATCCGTTCGTATCAATAATTGCCGTACTAAATTCTTGTAAATTACTATATAGGCCGGGATAATTTAATGAAATGACCTGGGAAAAATTTTCTGATTCTTCAACTTTCCCGCTGATGATTACATTTCCTGTACTAATTTTTTGATTTTTTTCTGAACTACAAGATAAGGTTAATGATGATAAAGTTAAATAAATCAATACATTAAATAATAAAATTTTTTTTGTGTTTTTCATGATTTAAGTGGATAATAAGTGTGTTATTTATTAAAATTGTAGCATTAAAAAGCTAAAATTATTTTTTCTCCACAATATCTCTTCCAAAAGGAGTCAATGCCAGGGAAGCCAATTTAAAATGCTGGTTTCCAAAGGGTATACCTATAATAGTGATATATAAAATAATCCCAAAAATAACATGCGACAGTGCAATCCAGATACCGCCGATAAAAATCCATATAATGTTAAAAATCATGTAGATGCATCCGTCGGAACGTTCGTGTTGTACGGTTGTTTTGCCAAATGGCCACAATGTCAATAATCCCATTTTTAACGTTTGTAATCCGAAAGGAATACCAATTATGGTTATCATTAAAATAAAACTGCTGATAAAATATTCAATGGCTGTAATTATTCCGCCAAATATCAGCCAAAGAAGGTTGCCTAAAATTTTCATGATTATGAAGGATTAGTTAAATAACTCATAAATATAAGATGAAAATTTGATTTTTTGCAATTCTTCAATTATTTGAGTGTATTTTAATTAGATGATAAAAGTATGCCTAAGTTAAATTAATGCATCATACAGAATTTCCAAAGGGTGTAAAGCTTTTCGGCCGGTACCGTCTTTAATCTGATGGCGGCAACTGGTGCCGGGCGCAGCTATCAGAGTTTCTTTTCCGGCACTTCGAACGGCAGGAAATAGTACCATTTCGCCAATTTTCATCGATACCTCATAGTGTTCTTTTTCAAAACCAAAAGAGCCGGCCATCCCGCAACATCCCGAAGGGATTTCTTCGGCCGTATAATTTTCCGGAAAAGATAATAAAAACAGCGTAGCCGCGGTGGAAGCAACTGCCTTTTGCTGGCAATGGCCGTGCAGTTTAATGTGTTTCTTTTCATGGGTAAACTGTTCCTTTGTAATATTTCCTTTGTCTATTTCTTGCTTAAGAAATTCATCTACCATTAATGCATTTTTACTTAGTTTTATTGCTGTTTCTTTTAATTTACTTCCCACCAAATCAGGATATTCATCCCGAAAAGTTAAAATAGCCGAAGGCTCAATGCCTACTAAGGGAGTTTCCTGATTAATTATTCCTTTCAGATAGTTAACATTCTGTATAGCAATCTTTTTTGCTTTCCTAAGTAAACCCTTAGATAAATAGGTCCGTCCGCTGTCAATATGTTTGGGAATAACTACTTCGTATCCTAACCGGTTGAACAATTGAACGGTTTTTATGCCAATATTTGTATCGTTGTAATTAGTAAATTCATCATTAAATAAAAACACTTTACGCTTGTAACCGGCATCTGGCTTAAGTGACTTCACATACGATTTCATCCATTTTTTAAGGGTTTGATTAGTTAGTAAAGGCATGCTTCGCCGGGGAGCAAACCCAATCATTCTTAACAGAATGGATAAAAGGATGCGATTGCCCATAAAAAAATTGTAAAGGCCGGGCCAGATAGATGCTAATTTATTTATCTCGGTAATATATGCAATAAGCCTCGAACGCAAAGGAATTCCGTGCGCATCGTAATAATGCTGCAAAAATTCGGCTTTAAGTTTTGCTACATCCACATTCGACGGGCATTCCGATTTACAGGCTTTACACGAAAGGCACAAATCCATCACCTCTTTAATTTCGGGATGGTCGAATGGATTCTTTTTGGGCGAATGGGTTAAAAATTCACGTAAAATATTAGCCCGGGCCCGGGTAACATCCATTTCATTTCGTGTAGCCATATAGCTGGGGCACATCGTGCCTCCCGTAAGCGCTGTTTTACGGCAATCGCCGCTTCCGTTGCATTTTTCTGCTGCGCGTACAATACCGCCAACATCAGAGAAATCAAAAATAGTATCAATATCGGGCTCTTTTCTCCCGGGCTGGTAGCGTAAATCCGAAATCATAGAAGGAACATTTACAATCTTTCCGGGATTGAAAATATGATTGGGGTCCCAAACAGATTTTAACTCCTGCAAAAGCGCATAATTTTTTTCGCCAATAATGATGGGAATAAACTCGCCGCGAACCCTGCCATCGCCATGTTCGCCACTTAAAGAACCCTTATATTTTTTTACAAGATGTGCTATTTCCATCCCAATAGTACGGAACATTTCCACATCTTTAGCATCTTTTAAATTTAATACCGGCCGCAGATGTAATTCTCCCGAACCAATATGTGCATAATACACACATTCGAGGTTATATTTATCCAAAATTTTCTGAAAATCGGCCATGTAATCGGGTAAAACTTCTACATTTACTGCGGTATCTTCTATCACCGATACCGGCCGGGCATCGCCCTCCATATTGGATAATACACCTAACCCTGCTTTTCGCAAAGCCCATACTTTTTGGGTATCTTTATTGGTGATGATGGGATAATGATAACCTAAACCTGCCTCTTTTAGGCTTTTAATCAGCTTGTAACAATTTTCTTCGACTTCTTCGGGTGTATGCCGGGCAAATTCAATAATTAAAATGGCATCAGGTTCTCCTTGCACAAAAAAGCGGTTTTTTTGCTGTTCATGATTATTTTTGGTAAGGTTAAGAATAGTTTTATCCATCATCTCTACCGCTGCGGGATGATGCTTTAAAGCCACCAAATTTGCCTTAAAAGCTTCTTCTTTGGTTTTAAAATGCGCAGCGACTAATCCTGTTTCTTTGGGTGGAATATCCACCAAATTAAGTTTTATCTCCGTTATAAAACCCAACGTACCTTCCGAGCCGCAAATTAAGCTGGAAAAATTAAAAGGTGTCTCTGAGTTGGAAAATATCTCCGATTCAAGCAATACATCAACAGCATAACCCGTATTGCGGCGGTAAATCGATGCATCGGGATATTCTTTCCGAATCTCTTCCTGAACTTCCGGTTTCGATAACTGATTATATATATGTTGATAGATTTTATTTTCTAAAGATTCGCCTTTTAGTTTTTCGTTAAATTCAAGTTTATTCAAAGGTTTAAACTCTACTTCATTGCCATCGCTTAGGATTACTTTTGTCGATAAGGTATGGTGTCGTGTTGTGCCATAAATAATTGAATGCGAGCCACAGGCGTTGTTACCTACCATACCGCCAATCATACAGCGGTTTGAGGTGGATGTTTCGGGGCCAAAAAATAAACCATAAGGTTTAAGAAAAATATTTAGTTCATCCAAAATTACTCCGGGCTGAACCCTAACCCAACGCTCTTCGGTGTTAAGTTCAATAATTTGGGTAAAATATTTAGAGATATCCACAACGATTCCATTACCAACCACCTGTCCGGCCAGGGAAGTGCCTGCTGTACGCGGTATGATGGATGTTTTATGTTGGTTGGCAAATTTTACCAGCTTAATTAAATCTGTTTTATCTTTTGGGCGAACTACAGCCAGCGGTATTTCACGGTATGCCGATGCATCGGTTGCATATAGTAAACGGGTTTTTAAATCGGTATATAAATCGCCATTTAGTTGTCTGGCAAAGGATTTTAATTGTTTATACATGGTAATCTATTCAAATTTTGCATAAAAATACGAACATTAAATGAAAGCGACGGATTTCTGTTAAATTTTTTCAGATGCTAAAAAAACTTTTAAGATTTAACCTGTATTATTCATGAAATTCATGAATAATGCTGCTGGCGTATGTAAGGGTTTCCCTGAACTATTCATAAATTATGGAAAATATAATATTTATCAATACGTCAGGTTAAACTTCTTTGTGAAAAATAGAATTTAATGTATTTTTGAATCATCATAAATAAATAAAAGATATGAGCGTTTTAGTTAATAAAGATTCAAAAGTAATTATACAGGGCTTTACGGGTAGTGAAGGTACTTTTCATGCCCAACAAATGATAGATTACGGAACTAATGTAGTTGGAGGTGTTACTCCGGGTAAAGGAGGACAAAGACACTTAGATAAACCTGTTTTTAATACGGTAGAAGATGCGGTTAAGCAAACAGGAGCTGATGTTTCTGTAATATTTGTACCACCAGCCTTTGCTGCTGATGCTATTATGGAAGCTGCTGATGCAGGGATAAAGGTAATTGTTACCATTACCGAAGGAATTCCTACCTCAGATATGGTAAAAGTTAAAGAATTTTTAAAAGATAAAGATAGCCGCTTGATTGGCCCAAACTGTCCGGGTATAATAACACCTGAAGAAGCAAAAGTAGGTATTATGCCTGGTTTTATTCATCAAAAAGGAACCATTGGAATTATCTCACGTTCAGGAACTTTAACGTATGAGGCTGTGGATCAGGTTACAAAAATCGGGTTGGGACAATCAACCTGTATTGGAATTGGAGGAGACCCAATTATCGGGACAACCACTTTAGATGCCGTAAAATTATTAATGAACGATTCCGAAACCGAAGGAATAATTCTTATTGGCGAAATTGGGGGGAATATGGAAGCCGAAGCTGCTGAATGGATTAAAGAAAACGGAACTAAACCTGTTGTGGGCTTTATTGCCGGGAAAACAGCACCTAAAGGACGTAGAATGGGACATGCCGGAGCTATTATCGGTGGTAAAGAGGATACAGCTGCTGCTAAAATGGAAATTATGCAAAAGTGTGGAATACATGTAGTGGAATCGCCTGCCGAAATAGGTAAAAAAATGTACGATGCATTAAAAAAATAAACGAACCGAGCCATGACAATAAATTTGACACACACCCGCATGATTATAATGAAGCTAATAGTATGTTGTGGCGGAGAATTGATGTCTCATGGCAAGCTGCATCTGACCGCTAAAATCAAAATTATAAACAGATGAATTTTTTTGTTAAATTTGTAGCGGATTGTAGCGTTCTATTAATCCTCTATTTATAAAAAAATACTGCTGCCTGAAACATCCATGCACTGGAGTTCACAAAAATGAAATGAATATAACCTGGATGTTACATAAGGCCAAATAATTAAAATATATTCTCGTAAAATTGCATATTGTTTGTTTTTTTATTATGCTTGTTAAGAAATTAATAGATAATGATTAGAAACTGGGAAGATAAAGTAGTTGTAATAGCAGAGGATGAACAAATTAATTTTTTATTCTTAAAAGCTGTTTTAAAACCAACCAAAGCCAAAGTAATCTGGACTAAAACAGGCCGTGAGACGATTGATGTATGTCTTTCTGATAAGATTGACATGGTGCTTATGGATATTAAAATGCCTGATATTAATGGATTAGATGCTACTATCGAAATTAAGAAAAAATATCCCGATTTACCGATTATTGCACAAACAGCTTATGCCATGGAAGAAGATGAAATAGCAAGCCAGGAAGCCGGTTGTGACGATTATATTTCCAAACCTATACGCCCGGATAACCTCCTTACAATAATGTCGAAGTTTTTTGACGATTAAAAAGCTACTGAAAAACCTATTTTAAATTGTGGATACTCATAGGGATTATCCTCTGTTTGTTGCAGGTTCCACAACAGGATAATCCAGGATTTTGCTTTTTTTCCCATGTGTTGTACATATCCTCCTCCAAGCAGGTAGTTATGAAGCCAGTAACGATCTTTATCGGAATCAGGTGCATCAAAACGAATAGTATTATATTTTGTATTCAATAATTCATACTCTGCATGCAAAATAAGTCCTGACTGTGTTTTTAGTGGTAAAATTTCCCGAAAATCTTTTACTACGGCAAATTGTAAAAATACACTGCCCCCATAAGAGTGCGCTTCAAAATTACCTGTACTGATATTATCAGGATTAAAATTTCTTTTTTCATTATAATATTGATATTTACCACCAATACCAAGAGCTATACGCTCTGTTAGCTGATTACCAAATAGTACATTAATGTCAACCAAATCAAGATTTCCAAACGCTAATAATAAATTGCCACCCCAAAAAAAGTAAGGTTCTTTTGTTTCTTCTTTTTTAGTATTTTCGGTTTTTTTATCATTATCATTTTTTTGCTGTCCAAAGGCTGAGATTGAAAAAAAGAGGATAGAAGATGCGATGATTACAGATATTTTTCTCATACGTTCATTTTATTTTGCTTACAAATTTATAAAATGATTAAAAATAGTTAATTTTCAAGGATAAAAATATAAAAAAGAAATCAAATGAATATTGTAATTACCGGAGCAAGTAAAGGGATTGGTTTTGAAGTGGCAAAGCTGTTTGCTGCTAAAGAAGAAAATACTGTAGTAGCCATTGCCCGAAGCGAAGATTTGCTTAAAGAATTAAAGAATGCCTGCATTCGTGAAAATCTTAAAACAAAAATACGCCCTGTTGTTTTTGATATTGAAAATCCAGGAAAAGTCAAAGAATCGATAAAAAATGAGGTGGTAAAATATATCGATTCAGTGGATATACTGATTAATAATGCAGGAATCTTAGTGAATAGCCCATTTCACGAAATATCTGCTGAAGAAATGATGAAATCTTTTCATATTAATTGCATTAGCCCTGCAATAATAATTCAGGAACTATTGCCTTTATTAAAAAAGGGGCAGGTTAAACATGTTATCAATATCTCGAGTATGGGCGGTTTTCAGGGCAGTGTTAAATTTCCCGGACTATCAATATATAGTGCAAGCAAAGCTGCTATAGCCAATTTATCGGAAGGTTTGGCCGAGGAGTATAAAGAAGAGCAAATAACTTTTAATAGCCTTGCTTTGGGAGCTGTTAATACGGAAATGTTTAAATCTGCTTTTCACGGTATGAAAGCAGCCTTGGAACCGAAAGATATGGCCTCGTTTATTTACGATTTTGCTATAAACGGGAAAAAATATTTTAACGGGAAAATTATTCCGGTGAGTAGTACAACGCCTTAAAATTTTTATTTTTTAAAAAAGTTTGTTTACTTTATCGTTAAATTAAAACCTTGAAAATTAATCCTTATGACAAAAGAAAAGATTGAAAAACTATTTTTTCAACATAAAACGAAAGATCAGCTAATAGAAGAAGCTTTAACCAGTTTAAGTGCTTTAATTGGCAATGCCCTTGCCGGAGATGATGTGAATAAAATTAAACCACTTTTGCCTCCAAAATTACAGCCTGAGGATATTGGCGTGAAATTAAAAACCGTATGTATTCATTTAGAGAATAATGAACATGAAACTCCTTGTGCTGAAGTATGCATTGATTTAATTATTGAACGAACAGAGCAGGAGTTAGGTACTTATTCTTTATATTATAACGAACAAAGCGAACAAATAGATGAAGAGTTAAATCTGTATTAAAAAAAGCTCCCGAAAAGGAGCTTTTTTAGTTTATCGGGCATGTTTAAATGCCAATTCTAATTTCTCGGACAACCGCTGAAAAACTTCTTCTTCTGAGCCTACACCATCAATCTGGTAAATATTTTTTTGTTTGGCGTAATAATTCAAAACCGGTTTGGTCTGATTCTCAAAACTTTCAAGCCTTCTAACAATGACATCAATATTCATATCGTAATATCTCTTTTTGTCGGTTTTACTGCGGGTAGTTAATCGTTTTATAGATTCCAGCGTTGGAACATTCATGTTAAAAACGCAAGAAACCGAAGAATTAAGCCTTCGTAATAAACCGTCTAAGATATAAGCCTGTACTATCGTTCGTGGGAATCCTTTAAAAAAGAATCCATTTGCTTCAGGATGCGATTTAATTTGTTTTTCAATAAGTTTTATAGCAAACTCATCCGGGACAATATCTCCTTTCTCCATGTATTCTTTAGCTGCAAGACCCATTTGTGTACCTTTTTCAATTTCGCGGCGAAGTAAAGAACCGGTAGAAATATACACCAGATTGTATTTATCGGCCAGCAATTTTCCCTGTGTTCCCTTTCCTGAGCCTGGAGGCCCGTATAAAACAACGTTTAGCCATGTTTTAGTTAAAGTATGTTCAACCACATTGGTTATGCGTTCAAAAATATCATCAACGGTTCCAACACCGTCTACTACATAATAAATTCCTTTATCTTTATAAAATTCAGCAACCGGAACAGTCTTATTTTTATATTCTTCTAACCTGTTTTTAATCACATCTACCGTATCATCAGCCCTGTTTTCTTTTTTTGCTCTTTCGAGCATTCTTTGCATTAAAATATCTTGCGGAACCTCAAGGCTTATCATGCAATTTAGGGTAGTGTTCATTTTTATTAACAGGCCTTCTAAAATATATGCCTGTACTACCGTTCGTGGAAAACCATCGAAAAGGAAACCATTTGCTTCGGTATTTGTTTGAATTTTTTTCTCGATAATTTGTACTATGATTTCGTCAGAAACAAGTTCACCCTTTTCAATTACACTTTTTGCCTTAAGGCCTAAATCTGAACCTTCGGCAATTTCTTCTCTTAAGATATCACCGGTAGAAATATATGCCAGATTATATTTTTCGATAAGCTTTCGGGATTGGGTTCCTTTTCCTGCTCCGGGGGGGCCAAATAATGCGATATTAAACATTTATAAAATTTTATTGGTTAGTAATTCAATGCTATTCAAATCAAAAATAATAAAAAGCATTTTAATCTCCATATTTTCTTTGAGGCTAATTCAATAAAAAAACACTTTAGCATAATATCAAACCGTTATTTTTTGTTTTTAAAGTTAATTAGTGGCTATAAGAAAACGTCAATAACTGCGTTACGCTCGCATTGTCAATTAGTCATTTACGTCAGTAAACTCCTGGCTGCCAATTCTTCGCAAGCCTTGTTCTTGACGTTTTTTATTACGCCACTAAAAAAAACTGGTGTTTTC
>JASGMZ010000035.1 GCA_030156305.1 Bacteroidales bacterium
TAGTGTTACAAATAAAAACTTAACTAACTTACGGATATTAGGATATATATAAGTGTTTAGGTTTAATAAATTTCAAATATCGAATATCGAATATCAAATAAAAAAGTTAAGCCAACAAAACAGTACGGTTACAAAGAAAAAATAACTTTTACATTTTTTATTTGATATTCGATATTTATCATTTTATTATATTGGCTCTATTAAAACAAAAATACCTGGAATGCTCAGCATTGGAATCATGATGTAGTGGACTCTTTTTCATATATTTGAGAATAACAAATTTTTTTAACACCAACTTTATTAAATAGAGTCATCTTCTTTGTTGGTTTTATTTTCTTTGTGCCTTTTATCTATGATATAAATAATCACAATAACCGAAATAATAAAAACCAAAATATATAATTTACCCATAATATTTAGATTAAACGTTTAATAATACGAAGTTTATAAGTGTATTTTTTTTCCTCTCGATTGAAAATTCCCTGATGATCGAATTTATCGATGCGAACTTTACCGGAAGCATGAATAATTTCTTCCTGATTTAAAATGATTCCTACATGAATAATATTCCCTTCTTCATCATCAAAAAAAGCTAAATCACCGGCTGTAATCTCTCCAATAAAATTAATGGTTTGTCCCTGGTTTACCTGCATGCTGGCATCTCTAAGTAATTGAATTCCTAATATTTTGTAAATAACCTGTACAAATCCGGAACAATCAATACCTAAGGTATTTTTACCACCCCATAAATAGGGTGCATTTAAAAATAGTTTACATAAGCCTATTACATTAAGATTATTTTGTGGGCTATTTTCTTGTTTCAAGTAGTTATGATGATGGATAAAAAATCGATTGTCTTTTTCATTAAAATTAGGTAATGTACAACCCGGGGGCAGATTAATTATTTCGTTTTTATCTACATCAAGAATGGATGTTGAATATTGTTTGGTAATATAGGAAGAATGATTTTTAATCGTATGAAAAGTTTCGTGAGAAAGGAGCGTAACCATTTTTTTATCTACCCATCCTTCGTATTGGTCAAAGGTTAATTTAATATAAAACCACCTGGGTTGTTTTTCTATTATTTCGAAGGTTTCGCCAAATAGAATCTGGGTAACCTGCTCCGATTGCTCTGCCGGCTCTTTACGAACCGGAATAACACTTATTTCACTAATCCCGTATTGGTTCATAGATGTTATCTTTTATTTTATAAAAATACAAATAAGTTCATAAAATGGAATAATAATCATTAAATAAAGAGGAACATTAAAATCTGTTCGTCCAAACAATTTTCTTTTCTTTATGTTGTTATATTGCGTTCAACAGAATAATTATGCATTATTCGGGTTAAATTTTTACATTTGTATAAATGTGTTTTTAAATTAATGAACATCACATGAAGCAGATATTTAATTTTTTAAAAGAGCATTATAAAATAATTTTCCGCGTATTTTTATTTTTGCTAACCATAGCTATTATTGTGTATATCTTCCCTCGCGAAGGCAAATTCAGGTATGAGTTTCAGAAGGGCCGTCCATGGATGCATACCACTTTAATTGCTCCTTTTGATTTTCCCATTCATAAAAGCGATAAGCAGTTACAAGAGGAAAGAGATAGTATTTTAAATAATTACCATCCTTATTTTGTTTATGATAGCAGTGTGTTGCAGCAACAGAGTGATAAGTTTTCCAGCTCATTTGATATTAAAATGAATGAATTTTTACTATCAGATGCCCTAAAAGAAAAATCTAATTACCAAAAACAATTATTTACTCAAAATGCTAAAGATTTTAAACATTTTGCACTGGAGGTTTTAAATCAGATTTACTGGTCTGGGATAATAGAATCGAGCGAGATTACCGAAGGGTTAGGTAAGGATGAAGAGATTATTATTTTAAAAAATAAGTTGGCTGATACCTATGAGTATGCTCAAATTTATACCGAAAAAGAAGCTTACGAAAGAGTTATCAATCATGTAGATCAATATTTAGAGGATCAGCAACAGAAAATAAAATATCCCGATTTTTATAAAACTATTAATCTTTATGAGTTTATAGAACCCAATATTTTTTACGATCAGAAAACTTCGGAAAATGTGAAGGCTGAAATGTTGGCAAATATTTCAAAGACACGAGGAATGGTGCAGGCCGGTGAAAAAATTATATCTCAGGGGGAGGTGATTGATAACCAGCTCTATAGAATCCTGGAATCGTTAAAATACGAGTCGGAAAATCGATTAGGTTCCGGATATTTTTATCAGATTATTTTAATCGGACAAATTATTTTTGTTTTTGCCTGTATAGCTGTTTTGTTTTTGTTTTTATGGCATTTTAGAAAGGAAATATTAGCGCATACCATGAAAACTATTTTTATATTAATGTTGGTGTTGATTATTGTCCTTGTTTCACGTTTTGCAACTCAGGTTCTTTATATTATTCCTTTTGCATTAGTGCCTATTATTATTAAGACATTTTACGATTCAAGGCTTGCATTATTTATTCATATTATTACCGTTTTAATTGTTGGATTTTTCGCCCCCAATGGTTTTGAATTTATCTTTTTAAATTTTATTGCCGGAATTGTAGCTATTTTTAGTTTAACAAATATTTACCGCCGGGGTAAATTATTTTTAACAGCTGCATTGGTTTTTCTATCCTATAGCTTTGTTTATTTTGGTTTAGCCATTACCCAGGAAGGGAATTTTACCAATATTGAGCTTCATAATTTTATTTATTTTGCCATTAATGGAGGCTTTGTTTTATTAGCTTATCCACTGATTTATATTTTTGAAAAAGCATTTGGGTTTTTATCGGATTTAACGCTAATGGAACTTTCGGATACCAATTCAAAATTATTACGCTTACTTGCCGAAAAAGCTCCCGGAACTTTTCAGCATTCGATGCAAGTTGCTAATTTAGCCGAAGAAGCTATTTATAAAATTGGAGGTAATACTTTGTTAGTCCGTACCGGAGCTTTATATCACGATATTGGTAAAATGGTTAATCCCGCTTATTTTATCGAAAATCAGAGGGCAGGGTTTAATCCGCACGATATGCATGAATTTGACGAAAGTGCGAACATTATTATTAGCCATGTGAAAGATGGTGTTGAATTGGCCAAAAAACATTCATTGCCCGAACCTTTGATCGATTTTATACGAACGCACCATGGAACAACAAGAGTACAATATTTTTACCGTTCGTATATTAAAAAATTCCCTGATCAGGAAGTAGACATTAATAAATTTACTTATCCCGGCCCCAAGCCATATTCTAAAGAAACAGCCGCTTTAATGATGGCTGATTCTGTTGAGGCTGCATCGAGAAGTTTGTCCGATATTAGCGAGGATAAAATTAATAATCTGGTAGATTCAATTATTAATGATCAAATGCAAGACGGGCAATTTGATAATGCCAACATCACGTTTAAAGATATTGCAACGATAAAAGGTATTTTTAAGCAAAAATTAGTGAACATCTATCATGCCAGGATTGAATATCCCAAGGAGGAACAAAAGTAAAAAAACGAATAAAAAAGGCCTTTTTTTATTACCATCGCATATCAATAACTTCCACATTAGGATAATCTGAAGTGTCGAATGTGAAATAAGTGTGTTCTAGTTCGAGGTTGGTTTTATAATTATAAAAACGAATTATATAATGTGATCCGTCTTTGCCAAATATGGTTACTGACAGCAATTGATAATTGTTGGTATTAATTTCTATGCGTAATCTTGAATAATCTTCATCAATATCATAAGGATATAAATCGATAATAGCTTTTGAAACGCCATTTTCGTTATGTTGATCAATCAATTGGTATTTAAAATCCTTATCGTATATAGTAAAAATATCTTGTGGATTGCTAAAAATATCTTTCTCATTTTGATCTGGTTCGGAAATATTAACTTCATTTACTTCTTCCATGTAACTCCATAATGTTTGGCCATCAAAAAACGATTCAGAGCCCATAAAGTTTAACCTGTATTTCTGCCCTTCAATGGTTATGCTTCCTTTGGATGAGTTGTGTGTGTTATCCTTAATATTTTTATAATCGATTTTAAATTCGGTTTGAATATTTTGATAGGATTTTGTTTTTTCTGATAATTTATCGAGGATAATTTTTGCTTCAGGATCTTGTTGTGCGAAAGCAAAAACAGATATAAAAATTCCCAATAAAACGATTATTTTTTTCATTATGTGTAATGATTTAATTGTTTTCTAAAAAATCTTTCAAATATTGTTCCAATGCGTATTCATCCTGGAATAAAACCTGTCGGGCTTTACTTCCTTCGAATGGCCCAACAATATTTGCCGCTTCCAATTGATCAATAATACGGCCTGCACGATTGTACCCAATAGAAAATTTTCTTTGAATAAGTGAGGTTGAGCCCTGTTGATGGCGAATAACCAATCTTGCGGCATCTTCAAAAAGTGCATCTCGTTTAGAAAAATCTACTTCTCCTGTTTCTTCCGAACCTTCAGCAGTATATTCAGGCAGCATAAAAGCTGATGGGTAGCTTTGTTGCGACTGAATATAATCGGTAATTTTATCTAGTTCGGGTGTATCAATAAAAGCACATTGTAAACGGATTAAATTACTTCCCGAAGTAATAAGCATATCTCCGCGTCCAATAAGTTGGTTTGCTCCCGGAGTATCCAAAATAGTTCGCGAATCAACCATAGATGAAACTCTAAATGCCATTCGGGCAGGGAAGTTTGCTTTAATTACCCCGGTAATAATATTCGTGGATGGACGCTGTGTTGCAATAATTAAATGTATCCCGATTGCTCTGGCAAGTTGTGCCAAACGAGCTATTGGCCCTTCAATTTCCTTGCCGGCAGTCATAATTAAATCGGCAAACTCATCAACAATCACTACAATGTAAGGTAAATATTTATGTCCTTTTTCAGGATTTAATTTCCGGGCAATAAACTTTGTATTATATTCTTTTATATTTCGTACATGAGCCGCTTTTAACAGATCGTAACGATGATCCATCTCAATGCAGAGTGAATTTAATGTGTTAACAACTTTCTGAGTTTCTGTAATTATAGGCTCTTCCGAATCCGGAAGTTTAGCTAAAAAGTGTTTTTCGATTTTTGTATACAATGTAAGCTCTACCTTTTTGGGATCAATCAATACAAATTTTAATTGAGCCGGATGTTTTTTATAAAGTAATGAAGTAATGATTGCATTCAATCCAACCGATTTTCCTTGTCCGGTAGCTCCGGCCACTAAAAGGTGTGGCATTTTGGTAAGATCTACCACATACGTATCATTCGATATGGTTTTTCCTAACCCAATGGCCAGTTCATATTTTGATTCGCTAAATGCTTTAGAAGAAATAATAGAACGCATCGATACAATTTCCGGATTTTGGTTAGGGACTTCAATCCCTATCGTTCCACGTCCGGGAATAGGTGCAATAATACGAATGCCTAATGCCGCTAAGCTAAGCGCAATATCATCTTCAAGATTTTTTATTTTGGAGATTCGCACTCCCGGGGCAGGTATAATTTCGTATAATGTAACGGTTGGCCCTACGGTAGCTTTAATTTTATCAATTTGAATTTTATAATTAGCCAACGTTTCAACAATACGGTTTTTATTGGCAATAATTTCTTCTTTATCAATTTCTCCATTCGATTCATCACCATGTTTTTCTAATAAGCTGAGTGGTGGCAGTTTGTACGACGATAATTCTAAGGTAGGGTCGTAATTTTCAATCTGGTAATTTTTAACTGTACCATTGAGCTTATCTTCTCCATGTTTTTCTTCAATGGTTACTTCAATATCTTCATCCTCTTCTGATGTTTTTTCGCGATGGGTTTGTGTTTGGGCCACTTCTTCTTTCTTAATTCTGCGGGTAGTAAAACTTAATTGATCGTCAATTTCTTCTTCAGTAATTTCCGGTTCGGTATCTTCCTCTTCTGTTTTAGTAACATTTTTTTCGGCCTTATTTTTATTTTCGATATTCTCCGGTGCTTTGTATTCTCTATTGAACAATTCAGCAAAAAGTTTTTTACTCCAAATAATAGATTTTTTTGAAGAAAAAATAAAAAATGCTATAATGGAAAGGGTAAGCAGAAAAGCTGTCCCCACTTTGCCTAAAAAAGAATTAAGCCAAAGGGCTATAAAATAGCCATGTCCGCCACCTAATCCACTCCCCAGATATCCATTTAAATTACCAAATAAGTAACCTAACAAAACAGATAAGATGATGGTCCCGAAAATAGATAATTTAAGGGTTTTACGGATGGAAAATAATTTGATATTAAAAAACCGCAATCCTATTACAATGAGTAAAAAAGGAAGTGTAAACGAAGCAATTCCAAACCATTTATTAATGAATAGATTGGCAAAATGGGCTCCTGCTTTTCCCGACCAGTTTTCTACATTAATCTCAATCCCTGAAATCACTTTTGAGTATTGGAAACTCTGATCTACTTTCCATGTAAAGAAATAGGAAATGAAGGCAAGGGTTAAAAATGCAGCTAAAAATAAAATAAAAATGCCCAGAATTATTTTTAATCGTTCGTCGTTTAACGACTTATTTTTTTTGTTCTTTTTGCCGTTTTTCTTTGCCATCTATTATTGTATACTTTTGAATTTAATCATGCTTTTTACTCTCTGCAAAGTAAAATAATTTACAGCAAATATAGTCACAAATTCTTTTTATTCTGAAAACTTCGCAGGAATGAAATTATTGCTTCAGTAACTCAATGATTTCAATCATTGTTCGTTTATTAATATTTTGGTAGCCGTCGGGTACTTTAAAGTGTTCTGAAGATATCTCTGCCTCCTGGACTTTTGTGGCCGTTAATTTCATATCCAGGCCATAAAATTTAACCTGAAATTCCAACAAAACTCCATCGATGGATTTAAAAGGTGTTTGTGAATTAACATTATTAATAGTAATTTCATTGGTATAATAAATAAAGAAAGGTTCAATACTGGTATCGGGTACTGTTACTTTAGCTTTTTGAGCATGGAATCCGCAAATCTCTTTTACTTCATCTTGCAATGTTATTTTCATGCCAGGTAATTCTTCAAAAAAGATTGATGAATCATTGATCATTTCTACGTATTTATATTTTTTATTAAGCACCTTAACCAGCGTGGTATTTTTCTTTTCCTTATAGTTTTGAATATATGTAAAGCTTACAATGCCTGAAAATCCCTCAATTTTATTTAATGTGTTGTTATCCTTAAATTTAATGATCATTTTTTTGGGCAAAAGGCCAATCATAAAACGGTCAAGCGTATCGTTAAGGTATTCAATATTATATTCGATAAAACCTTCTTTTATGCGGTCTTTTTGTTGTAATTTATCACATGAGGAAAGGATTGTTAAGCCAAGAATTAAAATGACAGCCAAGAATCTAAATTTCATGTTTAGATATTAAGGGTTAATATAAATTAATATGTAAATAAGTTAACGAATATAAATAAACCATCAGCAAAAAACAAAAAGAATTGATTAGTGATTCTAATTTTTTGATTAATAACTTGTATCTTTTTTATTCAGTTGATTTATTATTGATTATGTTTTATAAGAGATATTAGAACCGATTTTTTTTTATAGATTTGTAGTTTCAAATATTAATAATATATAAAATAATGAGTATGAACAAATTAGCTGTAGTTGCATTAGGAGGTAATGCTCTTTTGCGCGGTAATCAGATAGGAACCATAGATGAGCAGGAGCAAAATACTTTTGACACTCTTGAAAATCTGGTGTATTTAATTAAAGAGGGTTATGATATTGTTATCGGCCATGGTAATGGCCCTCAGGTAGGTAATATCTTAATGCGAAATGATGCAGGAGAACATATGTATCAAATTCCGCAAATGCCTCTTGATGTATGTGTAGCCGATTCTCAAGGTGGCATTGGTTATATGATTGAGCGTATGTTGCGTAATGTGCTTAAAAAGCACAATATTCAAAAAGAGGTTGTTACGCTGGTAACTTGTGTTCAGGTTGATAAAGATGATCCTGCTTTTATGGATCCTCAAAAACGAGTTGGTAAAATTTATACCAAAGAAGAGGCTGATAAGCTAGCCGCTGATAAAGGATGGGAATTTAAAGAAGAAGTAAAAGCTCATGGTGGTTGGAGAAGAGTTGTCCCTTCCCCCAAACCAATTAGCATAATGAATGAAAATGTGGTTGAAGCCTTAGTACGCCAGGGAAATATTGTTATTGCTGCCGGAGGTGGTGGAGTTCCTGTTTATTTTGACGAAAAAGGAGATGTAAGGCCTTCTGAAGCAGTTATTGATAAAGATTTAGCTTCTTCATTATTAGCTGCAAGAATTAAGGCTGATGAATTTTATATTTTAACAGATGTCCCATATGTTTATATAAATTATAAAAAACCTAATGAGAAAAAATTAGAATTTTTAAGTAAAGCCGATGCGGACAAATATATGGCCGAAGGACAGTTTGCTAAAGGTAGTATGGCTCCTAAGATTGGTGCTTGTTTACAGTTTATCGAAAAAGGTGGTAAAAAAAGTGTAATTACTGAAGCTACTAAATTAGAAGATCGTTCATATGGTACAAAAATTACCATGGAATACGAAGACTAAAAAAAGAAGCATTAATAAATAGTAAATAATAATTAATAAATTGATAAGTTATGGCATTTAATTTAAAAAATAGAAGCTTTTTAAAGCTATTGGATTTTACTCCACAAGAAATTAAGTTCTTATTAGAACTTTCTGCTGACCTTAAAAAAGCAAAATACAGCGGAACTGAACAACAAAAACTAAAAGGAAAAAACATAGCACTAATCTTTGAAAAATCATCTACTCGAACTAGATGTGCTTTTGAAGTGGCTGCTTTAGATCAAGGCGCTCATGTAACTTATTTAGGCCCCTCAGGATCACAAATAGGACAAAAAGAATCAATGGCTGATACTGCAAGAGTATTGGGACGAATGTACGATGGTATTGAATATCGTGGTTTTGGCCAGGAAGTTGTTGAAGAGTTAGGTAAGTATGCAGGTGTACCTGTTTGGAATGGGTTAACCAATGAATTCCATCCAACGCAAATTTTGGCCGACTTTTTAACCATGATGGAACATTCGGATAAACCTTTACATCAGGTTACTTTTGCTTATGTTGGAGATGCACGAAACAATATGGGTAACTCTTTAATGATTGGTGCCGCTAAAATGGGAATGAAATTTCGTTCGGTAGCTCCAAAAAGTGTACAACCTACCAATGAATTAGTAAATCAGGCTAAAGAAATTGCAAAAGAAACCGGCGCAGAAATTATGGTTACCGATAATGTTGAAGAAGGAGTAAAAGGTTGTGATTTTATTTATACCGATGTATGGGTATCTATGGGTGAACCTGAAGAGGTTTGGAAAGAGCGAATTGAATTGTTAAAACCTTATCAGGTAAATAAAAAAATGATGGAATTAACCGGAAATCCAACGTGTAAATTTATGCACTGTTTACCTGCTTTCCACAACAGAGAGACAAAAATTGGCGAGGAGATTTACCAAAAATTTGGTATTGAATCAATGGAAGTTGCTGAAGAGGTATTTGAATCACCTGCTTCTATTGTTTTTGACGAAGCCGAAAACAGAATGCATACCATTAAAGCGGTAATGGTAGCTACATTAGGAGCTTAAAAAATTTATGAGATAATCTGAGCATAAGAGGGCGCTGAAACAGTTCCCTCTTGTTTTTTTATTCAGGTTTAAATATACCTAATGGGTCAACAAATTTATTAATTACTGTATGTTTATCGGATGTTACAGCTTGAGAAGTGATGGTCATTACGGGCACCTGAGAATAATTAATAATACGATGGGCAAAAGCTCCAATATAATTATCAAAAGAGTAACGTTCTTTATGCGTCATAATAATGATTAAGTCTGCATTAACTTTATCAGCATATTCTAATACATCATGATAAGCATAGGTTCTTTTTTTTCTCAGGAGGTTATAAGTATAATTAGCATTATATTTTTTTAATTTCTTTTCAATGTGTTTTACTTTTCTTCGGGTACGAATATTACGGTTTCCCACACCTTCAAAAAGGATTGAAACAAAGTGTAATTTTGCTTTGGCGTATTGGTTAAAAGCTAACGCTGCGTTCACTTTTCGGTCAGTATCCTCAGCTAAATCAATAGGGATAACAATATTTTCAAAGTCGTTATCAATTTTATTTTTAATGGTAATTACCGGACATTTAGCTTCGGTAATTACATGGGTAACAATAGAACCCAGTATTTTATTTTCATTCTCCTCCTTATGTTTATCACTTAAAATAATAAGCTCTGAATTAACAGATTCGGCATAATTTAAAATTTGCTCATGTACTTTTCCAAAAAGTACTTTTAGCTCAAAATCAGTCTCCGGATGGAGGGCAGCTGTTTTCTTTAAATTTTCAAGCGATAATTGATAAAGTTTTTCTTTAGTATCTTTTGTAATGATCATATTATTCCACCAATCTCCCAACGAAACAATATTGATTAAGTGAATCTTACTTTTTAGTAGTTTAGATAAAAAAATGGCTTCCTCTAATGAGTTATCCGTATCATTAGAGAAGTTAACCGGTACAATTATATTTTTACTGAAATCTTTCATCGCTTTTATTTTTTTAGTTAATCACTCACTAATTAACTTATATTTTTTAATTGCCCTGTAATTTAATAAAGATAGAATAAATAATAAAGGAAAGAAAGCAATATTATAATCTTGAATTTTTAAAATCCATATCAATACAATTACAATAGATAAAAATTGTAAAAATAGGGTTAAATAGAATTTTGCTTTGTTTTTATTTAAAGCCCCTAATAATACAGTAACTATATAAAGCGGATTAATCCATAAATAATTTAAGTTATATTTTAATTCAGGATGTTCCGAAAATAAACTTACAACAAAAATTACAAGGCCTGTTATACCAACAATAAGTAATATTGAATTTTGAAAATAAGGGGATTGAATAAAAATGGTAACCAAAAAAAGGATTGATAATACAAATACAGGGCTAATTAAAAAGGGATATGATTTTTTTTCTGTTTTAACCGGATTAAATATATTTTCTGATTCAACTAATGGTTGATTATTTGTTTTAAGCTCATTAAGTCCATGGTATAAATAATCGGGTAAAAACATACTTTCAAATTTATTTATCTTTCGATCTACTTTATAGCCCATGATTAGGCTCATGCCAAATTTTAACCACAAACGATCATATAAAAACTCATTAATTTGTTTGCGGGGTGTTTTATTGGTTAATTCATTTTTAAAGTTGGTTTCAACATTTTTTAGAATAATATCTCTTAATTCCGTTGTACAATTTTTACCCACAAAGCTGTATAAATAATATCTATTTTCTGGTTTGTATAAATATTCTAAACGCCGTATAATTTTAATTTCTTCTTGATGAGTTAAATTAAGTTTTTGTTCAATAATTTGCCTGTTTTCTCTAAAATAACTCATATAAAATTGTTGCGTAGAATGTACCCCTAACATGTAGTTTAATTTACCTTTCACAAATTTTAAATAAAAGTTAGGCGTGTTAAAATCGAACAAGCCAAAATTATATACAACATCAATGTTGGCAACAGAATCTACGATTCGGATAGCACTATGTCCCCAAGCGGTAAAAGTTTCTTTGCCACTGGAACATGTGAGCAAACTAATTGTAATATTATCATTTGCTGTTAAGTGATTAGAAGCTAATGAAAAGAAAATAAGTAAAATACCGACTAATTTTTTCAATTTAAAAGATCCCTTTAATAAAATGATACGTAATATAAATTGAAGCTGCAAGCTTTAGCCCAACGCCGGTTAAAAAACCAATAAAAGCTCCAAGCCCGGCTCTGAAAGCATCTTTATTATTTGCTCCTTTTAAAGATTCACCGATGATTGCACCCGCTAAAGGGCCTAATATTAATCCCAGCGGGCCTAAAAATATCATGCCAATAACCATTCCTATTCCTGCTCCCCACATTCCTGCTTTTGTCCCACCAAATCTTTTGGTTCCCCATATAGGTACAACGTAATCTAGAACAGTAACTAAAATAGCTATAATAGCAGCAATGATTAAAAAATTGGTAGTATAATCCGCAAACTCAGTAAAATGCACAATTAACAATCCCAAAAAGCTAAGCGGAGGGCCGGGAATAACAGGCAGGATGCACCCCACTAAGCCTAATATGATTAAAAGTATAGCTATTACTAATAAAAACCAGTCCAATAATATTAATTTTAATACTAATGATAAAAATACGAATATATAATTTTATTCTAAAAGATAAAAAATCAATTTAGTCATCATTTATTTTTGATAAGCGACTTGATGTGGGCAATGTCGGGATTTAAATTACAACCCGAACAATTGCAACCCGATTTAGCCGAGTTTTTAAAAAAAGTATACATGTGGTATACGGTATAAATTACCGATGAAAGAATAATAATATATACCATGAGTTCTTGAATCATAACTTTATAAATTTGAAATTAACGTTCCGGTTTGATAGACCAGAAATGAAATAATCCATGCCAGAGCGGTTGTGTAGAAAATAGTGAAAAGTGCCCATTTCCAGTGGCCGGCTTCCTTACTAATAGCAATAATTGTTGCTACACATGGAAAGTATAATAATATAAACAGTAAAAATGTATAGGCAATAAGCGGAGTAAAAACTTTATTTCCGTTTTCGTCTTTTTCGTTTTGTAGCCTAACAACTAAATTTTCGTGTATATCCGAACCATTATCCTCGGCCTGATAAAGTACTCCCATTGTACTAACTACAATTTCTTTTCCAGGAACACCTGATAAAATACTAACACTCATTTTCCAATCAAAACCTAAGGGGCGCATTACCGGTTCGATAAATTTCCCTATTTGTCCTATATAAGATTTCTCCTGTTTTTCTGCATTTTTTTTATTTACAATGGATTGTATTTGTTCTTTATTCTCAACATTGGATTGGGTGATTTGTTCAATTTTTTGGTCATAGTTTTCGGAGTATTCAATATCTTTTGGATAATATCCTAATGCCCAGATTATAATGGATGCTACTAATATTACGCCTCCCATCTTTTTTAGATATTGTGAACCTTTATGCCACATGTGTCTGAATGAATTACGAAATGTTGGTATTCGATAGGGAGGCAGCTCCATTACAAAAGGCACCTCTTTTGATTTAAATATGGTTTTCTTGAAAAGTATAGCCACCAATGCAGCAACGATTATTCCAATCATATAAATTGAGAATAAAACAGTGCCAGGGTAGTTGGGGAAAAAGGCAGAAATTATTAATACATAAACCGGAAGACGAGCACTGCATGACATAAAGGGATTAATAAGAATCGTCAGAAGCCTGTTTTGTGGATTATCTATGGTTCTTGCAGACATTATCGCAGGAACATTACACCCAAACCCCATAATTAATGGAATGAAAGACCTGCCGTGAAGGCCTATTTTGTGCATAATTTTATCCATTATAAATGCTGCTCGGGCCATATATCCCGTGTCTTCCATTATAGAGATAAAAAAGAATAAGATTAAAATATTAGGAAGAAAAACAATTACCCCGCCAACACCGCCAATTACACCATCGATAATTAAATCTTTTAGAGGCCCCGGTGTCATAAGATTATTTATTCCATTTCCAATAAATCCAATGAGAGCATCAATCCATTCCATGGGGTAATGCCCCAATTTAAAAGTGGAAAAAAACATCATCCACAAAAAGAAAATAAAGATAGGGAATCCCAAGTACTTGTGCGTTAGAAATTTATCTATTCTATCTGTGTTTTTTCTTCGTGTTTGGATGTTTCCTTTATAAGTCTCTTTCAGGGCACCGGTTATAAACCCATATTTTGCATCGGTAATAATGGTTTCCGTTTCATCATTTAACAGCGATTCTAATTTTTGAATCTCCTTTTCTGTTTTTTGTTTTATGATATGGTAATTGTCCCATTTAGAAAGGGAGAAGTTAGCTGCTTCGTCTTTTTCTAATAGTTTGATGGCATAAAAGCGCGACGAAACAATATCGGTTAATCGTTTATTTTCCCATATTTCATCTTGTATATTGCGAATTGAACTCTCAACATCTTTACCATAATTAATATGAATATGTCTTACGGTCGGGTCTTTATCTTCATAAACTTCAATTACTTTATCGAATAAATCTTTTATACCCATACCTTTGGAACCTACTGTTGGAATAACAGGGATACCCAACATTTTTCCCAATGAATTAAAATCAAACGTATCCCCTTTCTTTTTAAGTTCATCGTACATGTTAAGGGCTATTACTACCTTAATATCCATATCGATTAGTTGAGTGGTAAGGTAAAGATTGCGTTCAAGGTTTGAAGCATCTACTACATTTATAACCACATCAGGGAGTTCGCCTAAAATAAATTTTCGTACGAAAAGTTCTTCGGGAGTATAGGCCGATAATGAATAAGTTCCGGGAAGGTCTGTAATGTTAAGCACATAATCATCCACTTTACAAAGCGCTGTTTTTGAGTCAACAGTTACCCCGCTGTAATTGCCTACATGTTCTCTTGACCTGGATGCAAAATTGAATAATGAAGTTTTCCCTGAATTTGGGTTTCCCACCAAAGCCACTTGAATTTCTTTTCCTTTTTTGCGTGCCGATGTTTTTAAAGTTTCTTCAGTAATAACTCCATTAAATGATTTATGGGTAAGTTGTTTGGCTTCTTCTTCGGTAATTACCTCAATTAATGAAGCTTCGCTACGTCGTAGTGAAACTTCGTATCCCATAAGGCTGTATTGAACAGGGTCTTTTAAAGGAGCATTTTTAATCACTTTTACCATTTGGCCACTTATAAAGCCCATTTCAGTAATTCGTTTTCGAAAAGCTCCGCGCCCACGTACTTTCGTTATAATACCCTGGTCGTTATTTTTTAGTTGTGATAGCCGCATTAATTGTAATATTCTACCTTTTATTTAAAAGATTTCAAAAATATATCTAATCATTTTAACGAACAATACCATAATGATGGTATTTTTTTAACAATCTGTTAAGTGCTTTGTTGATATGAGGGGGATTTAAATATGGTAAAATCTTTATAAATGCTAAAAAAAAACTTAAGTTTGCTACAAAAGAAAATAAAAATGAAAGAGGATAATATATATCAAAAGCTGAAAGACATTTTAGTTGAGATGGGAGGTGATTTCAGTATTCTCGAAGAGCAAGTGGATATAAATTTACAGGTTGAGTTTTTTGAGCTTGTTAACGAATTATCTGAAAACAAACGTGAGGAGAAGGTGGTTTTTGAAGAAGCCAATACACTTTTTAATCCGGAAACGGAGATTGAAAAGAAGAAAAAATTATTAGCTGAACTTTCTACTATTGATAAACCGGAGTCCTATCGCATGATTGAAAAAGTGGTTAATACAAAAGATGACGAAATATATTCATGGTCTGTGTTGGCCCTTCAGCATTGTCGTATAGGGCTGGAAACTAGCTTGCTTGACGAAAATCAAATTTTTATTTCTACCGGATTAGGGGGAAAAGGAGAGAAATTACGCTATTTTATTGCCTGTAAATTAAAAACCGGCGAATACTTTTCTGATACGCAAAAGAAAGTTGTACAAACTGAGTTTGAAGATATTTTTGAAAAGAACAATTGCAGAATAGAAAAAGTTACTTTTGTTGAAAAATATGTATCTATTATAGCTTTAATTCCTATTGAGGTTTCTATTGGGAATGTAATAAAATCTTCTATTGCCGAATGTAACCAATATGGTGATTTTCTATATCAACAGTATTTAATCACTAATGTGAAGATGTTAGATTATCCTGAGATAAAGAAATTTTTTAAAGATAAAGGTTTGTGAAATTTTAAAATAAATAAGGTTATGAATCATCAGGTAAATGTTGCTGTACAAGTATTGCCCCAATCAAAACTAAAAGAACCCTATGCGTTGGTTGACGAAGCCATAAAAGTGATTAATGATTCGGGTTTGCGATACAGGGTTTGTCCATTTGAAACTGTTATTGAAGGGCCTTACCAGGATATTATGAGTGTGGTTGAAAAATTGCAAGAAGTTTGTTTTGAAAAAGGAGCTGACGAGATGTTGGTTTATCTGAAAATCCAAAATAGAAAAGATGGTAAGGTAACCATCGAAGATAAGATGGAAAAATATGATTAAAGCAAATGTGAAAAATGAAAAAAGCTGGCATTTGCCAGCTTTTTTTATTCTTTATTTTCACCCAGGTCATCGAAATTAATGTCTGAAGTATAATTCTCGTCTTTTGGCTTTTCTACTTCAGCGTTGGCTTCTGCAGGTTCAAACGATTCGTTTTCCTGATTTTGAACTGCATTTTTAATAAAGTCAATTACTTCATGAAGGTTCTCGGTAAACTTATCAAAATCTTCTTTATATAAGAAAACTTTGTGTTTATCGAAATAATGTTTTCCATCCCGATTAAACCTTTTTTTACTTTCTGTGATGGTAAGATAATAATCATTTCTTCGGGTTGTTTTTACATCAAGAAAGTAGGTTCTTTTCCCTGCTCTTACAACTTTAGAGAAAATCTCATCACGTCCGTTGTGGTTTGTTTCGTTGTTGTTTTCGTTTTTCTCTAACTCTTCATTTTTGTCGTATCCGTCCATCTTTAAATAATTTAGTTGGTTTAAATTAATCAACACCCAAAAGTAAAAAAATTATTATTAAATCATCAAAAAATAGATATTTTTTGAAATCCCGTTTTCAACATGCATGTTCATAATTTTGATTTTTCCCTATTTATATATAATGAATACTCAATGTTATACCTATTTTATGTCATAAGATGATGTCATACAGGGAAATACGTATTTTATTGGTGACTCCTTGTAAAAACCTATATATCTGACTTTTCAAGTAGTTTTCAGGCATTACATTGAGTATTCGTTAAATTAAATTTATCTTTTATTTTTGCTAACACATTTTCAATATTTTGCAACTCTTCATTTTTTATTCTAATTTATT
>JASGMZ010000036.1 GCA_030156305.1 Bacteroidales bacterium
CAACAAAATATTTGCCTCAATACCTCAATTGGTTTGTATTTTTGGAAAAAGTAAAAAAGTCAGCAGATCCTATTGCTGATTTTGCAAAAACAGTTATGGGAAACTCTAATGCCATTAAATCATTTAGAAAAATTGAAAGTACCTATTTGGAATTAAATATTCCACATTATTTTAAAACATAACCAATATTTTTTAGATGAAATGTTTGGCCTAAAATGTCCTGATTTAAGTATTTAAATAACTATATTTACATTATTATCAATTAAATTACCTGATTAAAAGAAGCGTATTATTATGAGAAGAAACTATAAAATAATAGGGTATTTACTTTTTATTTTTGGTTTAATATCAATATTACTTTTACTGGCAAAAGGATTTCAATTTTATAAAATTGACAATGAATATGTATTTGCAATATTAGTTTTTATTGCAATTTTATTTCCAACGCTGGGAGTTCAGTTTATCAAAAAAAGTAAAGCATAGTTTTTTATTTGCTGAAATGAATTTTATCTATAAAATATGAAACTTGAAAAAATTATTGTCGCTGTAATTGTTCTTTTTTTGTTTACGGGCTGTCAAAACCAATCCACAAAAGTTAAAAATATAAAAACCTTTGCTAAACTTTATGGTTATGTTCGATGGTTTCATCCGAGTGATGAGGTTCAGGAAATCGACTGGGATAAATTTGCCATTCTTGGTGTGCAGAAAGTTGAAAATGTAAAATCTGAATCAGCATTAAGAGATACGCTGTTTAAGCTGTTTTCACCTATTGTTCAGGGGCTTAAAATTTCTACAGAAAAGAGCACCCCCCCAATCGATTTACAGTCAATTATTCCTTTTGCTCCTGTAAATAAGGTTGTTGCCTGGCAGCATTACGGTATTAACACTAAACAAACAAGCAATATTTATAAAAGTATTCGAACAAATAAAATTTTAAATGATTCATATTCTTATTTCTATAAAAATATTCTTGATGTATCGATTTTAAGAGGAAAAGAAGTAAAGTTGACAGGATATTTTAAAAATAAATCCATTGGTTATCAGGGGAAAACCAGTTTGTTTTTAGTTTCGATAACTAAAAATGAGCCGTCACTTAATTTTTCTTCGTTAATCTCTCAGCATAAAGTAGATATTAATCCCATGGATTGGAGTAAATTTGAAATGACTACAAAAATTGGGTATGATTCAGAATATTTAGTCTTTGGTGGCGCTGTTAAGAATAATGTATCTGTTTTAGCGGATGATTTTAGCCTTTTTGTTAAAGAAGGAGACAGGTGGAAAGTTATAGATTCTTTTAATATGGATTTTGAACAGGGATTAAATACTAACATTAATGATTGGCAAATAACTGAAAATGGACACAAAATTGAATTGTCTGAAAATGAAATACATGCTGGAAGATTTGCCCTAAGTGTTAAATATACCGGAAAATTATTTGAAAAATATCCTGATTTTGGAGAAGTTATTAATGAGCCAATAGGCAATAACCTTTATTGTATTATACCCTTAGCTTTATATTCAATAGATAATGAAACTTATCCCAAATCGGATATCAAATCATTAAATAAACTAAAAAAGGAACTTGATGGTATAAATATTTCATCTGATTTCAATATACATACTAATTTAGCATGCGTTGTTATTTCCTGGAATGTGTTTCAACATTTTTATCCCTATTTTGACGTAGTTGAAACAAACTGGGAACATGTATTGTCAGAAATAATTGAAAAAACATATTCAGATAAGGATAATAAAGATTTTACCAGGACACTTAGCAAGATGGTTGCTAAACTTAAAGATGGCCATGGATTTGTTTATGGAGAAAGAATGTATCACTTACCTGTTAGAACAGCGTTAGTTGAAGATGAAATAGTTATAACTGCATCAGATGACCCTCAATTAAAAACTGGCGACATTATAAAAAAAGTAAATGGAGTGGATGCGAAGAAAGTGCTGGAAGACATGAAAAACTATATTTCCGGGTCACCCCATTTAAAAAGATTCCGGGCACTCAATATATTTGGAAGTAATTATGAATCCGGGACAACAAACCTTATGGTGGAACGTGATGGTGAAAAAATTTTATGTGATATTCAAAATAAAAGAAGTATTAAAAGTATTTTTTATAATCCGATAAATAATAACCCGTATCAATATGATGATATCAAAGAATTAGAGTCCGGTGTTTATTATGTAAACCTTAGTAAATGTAATCCTGAAAACTTTGAGGGTAAAATAGAGAATTTGGCCAATGCAAAAAGTGTGATTTATGATTATCGTTGGGGAGTAAAACTAAGCTTATTAGAAGTTATTCCTCACTTAATAAAAACACCGGTAAATTCTGCATGGTGGAATGTGCCGAAAATTATATATCCTGATAGAAAAGGAATGGAATTTAGTGAAAGTAATTGGCCTTTAAATCCTCAAAAACCTTATTTTTATTCAAAAAGCATAATAATTACAGCTCCTAATGTGGTAAGTAGTGGTGAAACAGAAATGGGAATAATTGACCAATATGATTTAGGTGTAACTGTTGGTGATACCACTGCCGGGTGTAATGGTAATGTAAATTTCATTAACCTTCCTAACGGGTTTCAAATCATGTGGACAGGAATGAAAGTACTTAAACACGACAAAACCCAGCTTCATTTAATCGGATATCATCCCGATTATCCGATACAAAGAACATTATTAGGGATTAAAAAGGGCAAAGATGAAGTTTTAGAGAAAGCCATTGAAATAGCTAAAATGAATTGATTATATGCTTGCTTATTCATAAAAACATACTACTCATTAGATAAAACATAGGCTAATTTAGCATCTGTTTGTAAATATTAGATTTTATTATAAACTTTGATTACTTTATTAACCTTAAATTTTAAATGATGAAAAATTTCTTTTTAATAACTTCTTTGCTTATTATAAGCAGTAGTTTATTTTCACAAACCAGTTGTAACGGAGTAATTATTGATAAAAATACCAACCGGAAAGTGCCGTTTGCCAATGTTTATCTCTCTAACAAGGAAGCAGGTACTTATAGTAATAACCAGGGTGTATTTTCATTGGAGGTAACCCCCGAAGATACGATTATTGTTTCTGTTATTGGATATGAAAAAAGAAGTATTCCTGTGCAGGAGTTAGAAAATTTAAACCGGGAAATTTATCTCACCCCAAAGCATTATAACTTAGATGAAATTACTATTCATGCAGATAAAAAGGCTCGAAGAAACAAAATTTTATTGGGCAATAGTCAGTTGAAAAAGGCTACCACCCTTATAGCTCACTCTGGTGCCGAATATGCTGTTTATATCCCTAATAATTTACAAACAGAGGCTTTAATCAGCGAAGTGGTATTAAATTTAAAATCCAGGGGAAGGGAAACACCTGTATTCAGGATTCATCTGTATGCAGTAAATAAAGAAACAAAACTACCGGGGGATGATTTGTTAAACCAGGATTTGACCGGGATGATAACTAAAAGCAGGAACATTAAAAAATTTGATCTGCAAAAGTATAATATTGTATTACCCGAAGATGGCGTGTTTGTTGGTGTTGAGTGGATAGGTAAGCTGACTAAAAATGATGTTTTTATCGATGATGTGAATGATATAAAACTTGCTGTCCCTATTTCATTCGAAAAAAAACAGTCCAATACCTTTTTTCGTTCTGCATATTATACCAATCGTTGGAATCAAACAACAAGGAATCATCCATTGTCCGTTATTTTAGAGAAAGATAATCCGCCCAATGCTGCTTTTGGGTTAAAGGTTATTACCTATGTAAACTAAAAAAATGAGTATTTTATTCATGCTTTTAGTCACAAGAAAACACGAAAAACCACAATTTTTTCTTTTTTTCTGTTGTTATGTGAAAAAAAATAAATATTTTTGCAGGTCTTAAAATGTATATAATAGAAGAATAATAAAATAAATTGTAAAAAGTATGAGCTATTTAACAGCAGAGAAAAAGCAGGAACTATTTAAGGAATTTGGAAAGTCTGAAACAAATACCGGTTCAACCGAAGGACAGATTGCTCTTTTTACGCATCGTATTACACATTTAACGAATCATTTAAAAACCAATAAAAAAGATTACAGTACACAACGCGCATTGGTACGATTGGTAGGAAAGAGACGACGGTTATTGGATTACCTTAAAGGTAAAGATATTGAACGATACCGAGAGCTGATTAAAGAACTTAACCTCCGTAAATAAAAAAGGATGAAGGCAATTTTAAATTGCCTTTTTTCTTAGTACCTTACAACACGAATTAATTTTTAATAGAAGATATATATGTATAATTTAATTTCAAAAACAATCGATCTCGGTGGCGATAGAACCATTACCCTTGAAACAGGTAAGCTGGCCAAGCAAGCAGACGGATCGGTTGTTGTAAAAATGGGGCGTACCATGCTTCTGGCAACCGTTGTTTCGGCCAAAGAAGCCAAAGAAGATGTTGATTTTATGCCCCTTTCTGTTGAATACAGAGAAAAATTTGCTTCATTTGGACGCTTCCCCGGCGGATTTCTTAAAAGAGAAGCCAGGCCTTCCGATTACGAAATTCTGGTTTCACGATTAATTGACCGTGCTTTGCGCCCATTGTTCCCGGAAGATTATCATGCCGATACATTTGTTACGGTTAGCCTTATTTCGGCCGATAAAGATGTTATGCCGGATGCTTTGGCAGGGCTTGCAGCTTCAGCAGCATTAAGTATTTCGGATGTTCCTTTTCACGGGCCCATATCTGAAGTACGCGTTGCAAGAGTTGACGGACATTATATGATAAACCCGACTTTTGATGAGCTGGAAAGAGCTGATATCGACATTATGGTAGCTGCTACCCTCGACAATGTGATGATGGTTGAAGGGGAAATGGACGAAGTTTCTGAAACAGAAATGCTTGAAGCCATTAAATTTGCTCATGAAGCCATAAAAATGCAGTGCCTGGCACAAATTGAACTGGCCAAAGAAATAAACAAAGAAAAAAGGGTGTACGAGCACGAAACCAATGACGAAGCTCTTCGTGAACGAATAAAAAAAGAACTTTATGACGAGGTGTATAAAGCAGCCAAAAATAATCAAGGAAAACACGAACGAACCGAAGCTTTTGAGCAAATAAAAACAACATTTACCGAAAAATTGCAAGCAGAAAATGAAGAAGAGGAGGTAAATGAAACCCATATTTCACGATATTTTCACGAGGTACAAAAAGAAGCCGTTCGGAATCTGATTTTAGACGAAGGAATTCGTTTAGATGGACGAAAAACCGATGAAATTAGGCCTATATGGTGCGAGGTGGATT
The DNA here is from genome assembly GCA_030156305.1 of Bacteroidales bacterium. GTDB lineage: Bacteria > Bacteroidota > Bacteroidia > Bacteroidales > UBA12077 > UBA12077. Next base: position 5,303 of record JASGMZ010000036.1, read on the forward strand.
ATCTGCCTGCAGCTCATGGTTCAGCAATATTTACCCGCGGCGAAACTCAGTCGCTTACTACGGTAACTTTGGGAACCAGGCTTGACGAGAAAGTTATTGACCAGGTATTGATTCAGGGTACCGAAAAATTTGTATTGCATTATAATTTCCCTCCGTTTTCAACAGGAGATGCCAGGCCGGTACGTGGCTTAAGCCGCCGCGAAGTCGGACATGGTAATCTTGCACTCAGGGCACTTAAAAGAATGATTCCCGATGGTGAGGAAAATCCGTATGCTATACGTGTAGTTTCCGATATTTTGGAGTCTAATGGCTCATCATCTATGGCTACCGTATGTGCCGGAACGTTATCTCTTATGGATGCCGGTGTAAAAATTAAAAAACCGGTCTCAGGAATTGCTATGGGTTTAATTACCGATAAAGATTCCGGAAAGTATGCTGTACTTTCTGATATCCTTGGAGATGAAGACCATTTGGGCGATATGGATTTTAAAGTTACCGGTACGAAGGATGGAATAACCGCATGCCAAATGGATATTAAAATCGAAGGCCTGTCTTACGAAATCCTTGCTAAAGCTTTGGATCAGGCAAAAGAAGGAAGAATGCATATTTTAAATAAAATGCTTGAAACCATCGCTGAACCAAGAGCTGACTATAAACCTCATACCCCAAGAATAGTACAAATATCTATTCCTAAAGATATGATTGGTGCCGTGATTGGCCCTGGAGGGAAAGTAATTCAAGACATTCAGGAAAAAACAAATTCTACCATTACTATTACTGAAGAAGGTGGATTTGGTGTTGTGGATATTTTCTCTGAAAATCAAGAGGATATTGAAGCTGCTCTTGCTAAGATTAAAGGAATTATTGAAGTGCCCGAAGCAGGTAAAGAGTATGTTGGAACGGTAAAATCTATTATGCCTTATGGTGCATTTGTAGAAATATTGCCCGGTAAAGAGGGATTACTCCATATTTCGGAAATTGAGTGGCGAAGACTCGATAAAGTAGATGAAGTACTTAAAGAAGGTGATGAAGTAAAAGTTAAGCTTTTAGACATCGATCCAAAAAATGGAAAACTAAAACTTTCAAGAAAAGTTCTTTTACCTAAACCCGAGCGTAACAAAGAGCAGCAATAAGTTATTAATAATATTCATTAGGGCAGAGGATTTCCACTGCCCTTTTTTATTGCTTATTTTGTTCGTGGATTAACATAGTATTTTGCCCACAGTTTATAATTTTGAAAACTTTTAATTCTTTTTTAAATTTACATGATAGATATTATCTTTTTTATGCTCGAATAATGTAAGTTTGTTAAATGTAAAAAATAAAATAAAAAAATATGAAACGAATAAATATACTTGTTTTTCTGATTGTGCTGATAGGATTTACCCAATGTAAACAGTCACCGGTAAAATATCCTGAGACAAAAAAAGTGGATCAGGTTGATGAGTATTTTGGGACAAGCGTTGAAGACCCCTACCGTTGGCTCGAAGACGACCGATCGGCCGAAACAGAACAATGGGTAAAAGCCCAAAATAAAGTCACCTTCGATTATTTAGAACAAATTCCTTTTAGAGAAAAAATAAAAAATCGTCTTACCGAGTTGTGGGATTATGAAACAATGGACGCTCCTTTTAAAAAAGGAGACAAATATTTTTTTTATAAAAATGACGGGCTACAAAATCAGGCTGTTTTGTATATGCAAGAATCGTTAGAGGATGAACCACAAGTGTTAATTGATCCCAATAAATTTTCAGAAGATGGAACCATAGCTTTGGGCGGAATATCCATATCTGACGATGCTAAATATATAGCATATCAACTTTCCGAAGGAGGATCCGACTGGAACGATATTTACGTAAGAGATATTGAAACAGGGGAAGACCTGAATGACCAGATTTCCTGGATTAAATTTTCAAACATTGCATGGTATAAAGATGGGTTCTTTTATAGTAGATATGACGCTCCAAAAGAAGGAGAAAAACTTTCGGGAGTAAATAAATATCATAAAATATGCTATCATAAATTAGGCACGCCATCAGAAACGGATAAGGTAATTTTTGAAAACAAAGAATTTCCTTTACGGAATTACAGCGCCGATGTATCGAGTGACGAGAAATATCTATTTATATATGAAACCGAATCAACCAGTGGTAATAATCTTTATGTAAAAAATTTACATGAGAATGATGATTTTGTAAAACTTACTACAGGTTTTAATTACGATTATCATGTACTCGATCACGTAGATGATAACTTAATTGTGGTTACAAATTTTAATGCTCCCAAATATAAACTTGTTAAAATTAATGTTAACTCATTGGATGTTGGAAACTGGATTGATATTCTATCCGAGAAAAAAGATGTGCTCAGTGGCTGTTATTTAGCTGATGGAAAAATAATCGCTTCATATATTCAAGATGCACATGCTAAACTCGAAGTATACAATTTAAAAGGGGATTATTTACATGATATTGGCCTCCCTGCATTAGGCGCTGTTTATGGTATTAATAGCGATATTGATGATAAAGAGGTATTTTATAGTTTTCGCTCATTTACTTTTCCCCCTACCATTTATAGATATGATATGGATGAAAAAATAGCTAAAACATATTTTGAGCCGGAAATTGATTTCGATCCTTCAGTATATGAAACAAAACAGGTATTTTATACCAGTAAAGATGGAATTAAAATTCCAATGTTTATTGTGCATAAAAAAGGATTAAAATTAAATGGTAAAAATCCAACATTACTTTATGCGTATGGAGGATTTAATACAAGTCTTTTACCCTCTTTTAGTGTAGCTCGCTTAATATGGCTCGAGAATAATGGCGTATTTGCCATGGCAAATATACGTGGTGGTGGCGAATATGGTGAAAACTGGCACAAAGCCGGTATGCGTTTAAACAAACAAAATGTATTTGATGATTTTATTGCAGCATCAGAATATTTAATCGATAATAATTATACCTCTTCCAAAAAACTGGCTATTAGAGGTGGTTCTAACGGAGGGTTATTGATTGGTGCTGTAATTAATCAACGTCCTGATTTATATGCCGTTGCATTTCCCGAAGTTGGCGTGATGGATATGTTACGCTATCATAAATTTACCATTGGATGGGCTTGGGCCGAAGAATATGGATCAAGCGAAGATTCTGTTCATTTTGAAAATTTATACAACTATTCACCTTTACATAATATTAGTAGTAATAAAGATTACCCTGCCGTTATGGTAATTACTGCCGACCATGACGATAGAGTGGTCCCGGCACATTCGTTTAAATATATTGCAACATTACAGGAAAAATATAAAGGTGAAAATCCGGTACTCATTCGAATTCAAACCAAAGCCGGACATGGTGCCGGAAAACCAACCAACGTTAGAATTGAAGAAACAGCTGATAAATGGGCATTTGCATTTTATAATATGGATGTAAAACCTATTTATTAAAAATTGTTTATAAAAAAGGTGAAGAATTTTATTTTAAAGCTGCTTCAAAAATTATCTTTGAGGCAGCTTTTTAATTTTTATAAAAAATTACAGTGGATTTAAATTATCTTGTCATTGAAGGAAATATAGGTGCAGGTAAAACTACTCTTGCCAAAATGATTGCTGAAGAATATAATGCGAAATTGATTTTAGAGCAATTTGCCGATAATCCCTTTTTGCCCAAATTTTATAATGATCCCGATCGTTACTCATTTCCGCTTGAGCTGTCTTTTTTAGCTGAAAGATATCAACAATTAAATCGAGACTTAACATCAAGAGATCTTTTTAAGCCCTTTAATGTAGCCGATTACTATTTTATGAAATCGTTGATATTTGCAAAAGCTACCATAAAACAAGACGAATACAATTTATATCGTCAAATATTTAATATCATTTATCCATCAATCCCAAAACCGGATCTTTATGTTTATTTGCATGTTGATATTAAAAAACTTAAAGAAAACATTTTTAAACGAGGACGAGAATATGAAAAAGGAATTTCTGAAGAATATTTAAAAAATTTACAAAAAGGATATTTCGACTTCTTTAGGCAGCAAAACGATATGAGTTTCTTGATTATTGACACTAATAATGTTGATTTTGTTAATAATCAGAATGATTATAAAAAAATAAAAGCGTTGATTTTTCAGGAGAAATATGACCCGGGAATTCATTTAATCGTTATTTAAAGCCTTATATCATATATATTTTGCTGCTTTTTATTTTTTTTTTATGTAAAACATTATTAAGTTTGTATTTGAATGTGAAAATAAAATAGTAATTTTAAATCAAATAATTAATCAGACTATGAAAAGAATCAACTATTTAGCAACTTTCTTATTCGCTGCATTTATATTAAGCAGTTGTGGTGGATTAGATAAAATGAAAGAAGAAGCTTCAGCTCTTCAGTACAATGTTACGCCTAAAGTACTTGAAATGCATGCAAACACAGTAAAGTACGAAATCACAGGAGATGTTCCTGCTGAATGGTTCAACAAAAAAGCAATTGTTGAATTTACCCCTGTTTATAAATATAACGGTGGTGAAGAAGTTTTAGAATCTAAAACTTATCAGGGCGAAAGCGTAGAAGCTAACAATAAAGTAATACCTTATGAAACAGGTGGGTCTGTTGAATTTGCTGGTGAGTTTGAATATGACGAAGCCATGCGTAAAGGCCAGCTTGAAATGAGAGCTGTTGCTACCATCAATGATGATAACCTTGAACTACCTGCCTTAAAATTGGCTGATGGAATTATTTCTACTCCATTACTAGTTAAAGTAGATCCAAAACCAATTATGGCATCAGACAAATTTGAACGAGTAGTTACTGAAAAACAAATGGCCGATATTCATTATGTTATTCAACGATCTAATATCAGAAGATCTGAATTAACTGCTGAGGATATCGCAGAACTTGAAAAATTTGTAAAAGAAGCAAACGAAAAAGAAAATAAAGAATTCAAAGGAATTGAAATTTCTGCTTATGCTTCTCCCGATGGGCCAGAAAAATTAAATGAAAGACTATCCGTTGAAAGAAAAAAATCTGCGGATAACTATTTAGCAAAAGTTATTGACAAAGCTAAAGTTAAAGATAAAGATGCTGAGGCTCTTTATAATATGAAATCTACAGCAGAAGACTGGGAAGGTTTCAAAAAATTGGTAGAAGCTTCTACTATTGAAGATAAAGACCTTATCCTTCGTGTTCTTTCAATGTATTCTGATCCAGCCGTTCGTGAAAAAGAAATTAAAAATATGTCAGCTACCTTTGAAATATTAGCTGAAGATATTTTACCAAAACTAAGAAGATCAGAAATTACTGTAAATGTAGAGAAAATTGGTTTCTCTGATGAACAACTTCTTGATTTTGCTGTAACTAATCCTGACACATTAAACATTGAAGAATTATTATATGCAGCCAAATTAACCAAAGATCTTGAAGGAAAAGCTAACATTTACAAGATCATCATTGAAAAGCATGAAGGTTGCTACAGAGCTCATAATAACTTAGGTTTTGTTTATATTAAACAAGGTAATTTAGCAGATGCAAAAGCTTCTTTAGAAAAAGCCAATGAGCTTAAAGAAGGGGATGCTATTGTTAACAATAATTTAGGTGTTATTGCTTTAAAAGAAGGCGATAAAGAAACCGCTGAACAATATTTCTTAAATGCTACTGATGCTGGTACTGCAGTTGATTACAACCTTGGAATTATTAAAATTATGGATGGTGAATATGAAGCTGCCATTAATTACTTCCAGGATCACAAATCATTCAACGCTGCTTTAGCAATGTTATTAGCCGGCAAAAACGATTCTGCCCTTAAGACTATTGACGCAGTTGAAGAGGACGATGCAATGAATGATTATTTAAAAGCTGTTATTGCTGCCCGAATTGGTGACGAAGGTACAGTATTAAATAGTTTGAAAACTGCCATCGAAAAAGATCCTGAATTAATTGAGTTAGCAAAAACTGACTTAGAATTCAGAACATATTTCGAAAACGAAGTATTTAAATCAATGATTCAATAAATTTTTGATTTATCAAAATATAAAAAGAGCTGTATCAATCGATACAGCTCTTTTTATTTAATATTTAAGCTTCTTAAAGAACTCCCATAAAACAATTCCAGCACTAACCGAAATATTAAAGGAATGTTTGGTGCCAAATTGTGGTATTTCAATACAATAATCACTTTGGTTAACCACTTCTTGCTGTACCCCTTTCACTTCGTTTCCAAAGATAATAGCATATTTTTTTTTAGCTTCAATTGTAATGTTTTGTAGCTCAACAGCATTTTCGGTTTGTTCTATCGACACTATCGTAAAACCCGATTTTTTGAGACTTTTGATGGCTTCGGATATTTCTTCAATATACTCCCAATCCACTGACTCAGTAGCACCTAATGCAGTTTTCTGAATATCCTTATGAGGAGGTTTTGCCGTAATTCCACAAAGGATGATTTTTTCGATTAAAAATGCATCCGAAGTTCTAAAAACACTGCCTATGTTATTTAGACTTCTTATATTATCTAGTATGACAATAATTGGCGTTTTTGGGGCATTCTTAAATTCTTCGATATTTAAACGTTGTAATTCACTGTTTTTTAATTTCCTCATCTTTTATCTAAAAATAATTTGTTTGGGAAAAATTGGTTAAATGTATAAAAAATCAATAATTTCGTAAGCATTAAATGGTAAAAGAAATAACGAAACGATGAATATTCACGAGTATCAAGCTAAAAGCATATTAAAGCAATTTGGGGTCGCAGTACCCGAAGGGATTGTTGTTGGCCAACCCGATAAAGCAGTTGATGCTGCCAAAATGATTAAAGATAAAACAGGAACGGAAACATGGGCAGTAAAAGCTCAGATTCATGCAGGAGGCCGGGGGAAAGGCGGTGGAGTGAAAATTGCTAAAACACCAGATGAGGTTAAAAAGTTCGCCGAAGAAATTATCGGAATGAATTTGGTGACACACCAAACGGGGCCACAAGGGAAAAAAGTAAATAGGATACTTATTGAGCAGGGTATTTATTATCCCGGAGAAAGTGAAATTAAAGAGTTTTATATGAGTGTTTTATTAAATCGTGCTACCGGACGAAATATTATGATGTACTCTACCGAAGGAGGAATGGATATTGAAACAGTTGCCGAAAAAACTCCTGAGTTGATTTTTAAAGAAGAGATAGATCCTAAGGTTGGTATTCAGGCTTATCAGGCGCGTAAAATTGCTTTCAATTTAGGTTTAAGCGGCAAAGCTTTTAAAGAAATGGTAAAGTTTGTTATTTCACTTTATACCGCTTTTGAAAAAAGCGATTCTTCTTTATTTGAAATAAATCCGGTATTTAAAACCTCCGATGATCGCATTTTTGCTGCCGATGCGAAAGTAAATTTAGACGATAATGCTTTATTCCGCCACCCAGACTATCAGGAGATGCGTGATATAACAGAAGAAGACCCTGCTGAACTGGAAGCCGGACAGTATAATCTGAATTTTATTAAATTAGACGGAAATGTTGGATGTATGGTTAACGGTGCTGGCTTAGCCATGGCTACGATGGATATTATAAAACTTTCCGGAGGCGACCCGGCAAACTTTCTTGATGTGGGTGGCTCTGCAAATGCCGAAACGGTAGAAGCGGGTTTCAGAATAATTCTGAAAGATCCTAATGTGAAAGCTATCTTAATCAATATCTTTGGAGGAATTGTACGATGCGATCGTGTTGCCCAGGGGGTCGTTGATGCTTATAAAGCCATTGGATCAATTAATGTGCCTGTAATTGTTCGTTTACAAGGAACAAATGCCAAAGAAGGGAAAAAACTGATTGATGATTCAGGTTTAAAAGTTTACTCGGCAATAACCTTACAGGAAGCGGCCGATAAAGTGAAAGAGCTGGTTTAAATTACCATTTTATAGGTTTTCGTTTAATAGGCATGGTCATACATCTGGCCCCGCCACCACCACGCGGTAGTTCCGACCCCTCTATGGCAATGACATATTTTTTATAATTCTTTATATCAATTTTTCCTTTTATAATATCGTTGGCTTTAAGTATTTCAAATCCATTGTTACTCATTTCTTCCATGGTATACGTATTTCTATCATAACCAATTACTTTACCGGGGCCTACAGCAAAAAAATTAGCTCCGCTATGCCATTGTTCACGTTCCTGGATCCATGGATCTTTTTTCCCGCCACAATATACAGGTTCTAAATCCATGCCAAGGGCTTTCAATGATTTAAGCATATTCTCCTCTTCTTTGATAGAAGTAACTTTGCCATTCTCGATTTTAATATGAATAGTTTGAAAACGGTTCGTTTGCAAAATCAGTGGTTCGTAAACCATACAGGTATCCATATCGAGAAAAGTAAATACCATATCGAGGTGTATGAACGATTCCGGCTTGTATGGCAACTCCTGAACAATGATGTGCCTGTTTTTTTCTTTTTGAGATGACAGCCGTTCAAGAATAAAATCAATTCCCTGCGATGTGGTTCTTGTTCCTGTGCCAATACATAAAATATCATCCCGCGCTACTAATACATCGCCACCTTCAATGGAAGTCTGGCCAGAGAAATGTTTACTTTCTGTTGGATTAACAGTTTTGGTTAAAAAAAGCTCGTGGTAATCAAAAATAGCTTCCATAATTAACGATTCTCTTTCACGAACCTTATTGGCCATACGCCCGATTAAAACATCGTCAAGAACTGCCATGGCAGCATCCCGGGTAAAAAAGAAATTGTGCAGCGGCCGTAACGAGTATCTTTCTTTGTTTAAATACCTTGTTAAAGTGTCTTTTTCTTCGATAACCCCTTCAATTAATTGGGTAGATAGATCTTCCGGATTTTGTGCCTGCAAATGTTTTATGATAGGACATTTGTCCTCATTGGTACAAATTTTTTGTAATAGATTTTCTTTTACCTTTTCATTCTTTAATATATCGGCTAAAAGGTCTTTTATTTGGAATGTTTTGGTTAGTTTGTTTAATACTCCACTCAGTTGTGCATATTCTTTTTGTGCTACCGAAAGATTAAGAATATCACTATATAAAGCCCTTTCGGCATTTTTTGGTGTCATATTTTCTACTTCTTTTCCTGGTGTATGAAGCAGTACTCCTTCTAATTCGCCAATTTCTGAACGAACATTAATATTAATTTTACCAGCCATTTTTGAAATATTTTGTTATTTAGATAAATGCTGAATAGAGCGTATAAAATTATAAATACTTATTCAATTTTAAGGTATAAGTAGCTGAATTATTTATTAATTATTAAAGGCTAAAGAATAATTGCTATTAAAAAAGGGACTAATATAGTTAATACAATACCAGAAAAAACAGAAATAATGGCATAATCAGAGCCAATATATTTTGTAATTATGGGTAATGTTGTATCCATTGCTGTAGCACCGCCTGAGGATATTGGAGCTAATTTTCCAAAATAACGGGCAAATAATGGTGTTAGAAGCAATGTGATAATTTCGCGGGTTATATTTGATAATAGTGCAATTACACCCAGCATGTCGCTGGCAACTTCTGAAATTAATACACTTGATAAACTGTAATATCCAAAACCGGAACCTATAGCTAAGGATTCAACTAGATTCAATTGATTTTGTAATAGTGCAAAAATCGAAACGCCAATATAGGTTCCTGTAATCACTGAAAAGGGAACGAGTAAAATTTTAAAATTTATTTGTTTAATTACTTGTAATGATTTTTTATTACTGCCAATTCCAATGCCTACAAGAAACATTAAAAGATACAGCGCATAAAGGCTGTAATCATTTTTAAGGAAATGATCAGGCAATAATTGATATATTCCGGCTAAAAGGCCTAAAATAAAAAACAATAAAATAATGATACTACCTTTCATTTTTTCCTCCATTCTTTTTAAAAAACAGATGATAAGTAATCCAGGCAGTTAAAATACTTCCTGCAACAGCAAAAAGGGTAATGGCGATGGATAAATAACCTATGTTGTCGAAATTGGATAATATTTCTTTATTAGTACCTACGGATAATCCTAATAAAAATAATAACAAATAGATGGCCCAGTTGGTAAATTTTGAAATCCATTGAAGAAAAATTGTTTGGTGATGAAAAATCCATCCAACGATGATGCCTAAAGTCATGAGTAAAAGTACGGGAATCATAAGGCTCTGTTTGATTTAAATGAAAGAATATGTAAAGTAACAGCCAATGCAATGATTATTAGTAAAATTTTAACCCAAAAATGAGGGACAGCAAAAATTGCTGTTAGTAAGATGGTTATCCACAATAAAGAGATAGCATAAATTTTTGTTTTTTTAGGAATTGTTTTGTATTGAATATAATTTTGCAAATGGATTCCGAGGTATTTATGATTCATTAACCAATGATATAACCTTTTTGAACTGCGTAAAAACAGTGCGGCTGATAAAAGTAGGAAAGGGGTAGTGGGTAAAAGGGGTAAGAAAATACCTAATACACCAAGCCCTAACGAGATACTCCCTGTTATAATTAAAATAAATTTTAAAATTTTATTTTCTGTTTGTTTTATTTCCTTAACCAATAGTTGTAAATGTTTATTTAGATGTTAAAAAATGCAAAAATAAAAATACAAATAACGAATAACAATAAAACGATAACCTGTTCTGCTAAAATATATTTTATACGGTATGTTTTTTGTTTAAATGAGTAGGCAGATTCTTTTTAGATATTTATTTTATTGTTGAATATTTTGTTTTATTTAAAGATTAGCCTTACAACAAATCTTTATTTTAATCGTATTATGAACAGAAATTGAAAGGAGATGAGATTTTTTAGAATAATTCAATGGGGTATAGTCTTTCTTCTTTTTTCTGATTTTGTTTATGCTCAAAATCAGGCAGATGCTGATACAATAGTTGTAACCAAAACAGTTATTGATAATGGGGATACCATTCCCAATGTTGTGTTAGGAGAAGTTATTATTTTCCCTGAAAAGACATTTAAAAACCGTTATCAAGCCTGGAGGTACCGAAAATTGGTGAGAGATTTAAAAAAAGTGTATCCCTATGCCAAACTTGCAAAGAAAAAGCTGGGCCAGATGGAAAAGGAGTTTTTGGAATTGGAGACTGAGAAAGAACGCAAAAGATATGTAAAAACCATTGAAAAACAATTGATGGATGAATTTGGGGATGAGTTAAAAAAGTTAACCATAACACAAGGGCGGTTGCTTTTAAAATTAATCGATCGCGAAATCGGAAGCACATCTTATGTTCTGCTCCAGGAATTACGAGGTAATTTTTCTGCATTTTTTTGGCAGTCTATTGCTCGTTTATTTGGGTCTGATTTAAAATCAGAATACGATCCGCAGGGAGAGGATCGTATGATAGAACGAATTGTTTTACTTATTGAACACAATCAAATTTAATCATCTATATTAAATAG